>CAZTHV010000167.1:5500-7385 GCA_964613165.1 uncultured Marmoricola sp. | reverse complement strand
CGAGCTGCACCTCCTGCTCGGCGTTCAGCAGCGCGACCTTGCCGATCTGCTTGAGGTAGTCCTTGACCGGGTCGGCGGTCGCACCGGCGACCATGACCTGCTGCTCGGGCTCGTCGGTGTCGTCGGCCGCCGAGACGATGAAGGAGGCCTGCTTCTCGTCCTCCTCGATGGTCGGGTCGGCCTTGACGTCGGCCTCGAACTGCTCGTCGGGGACGTCGACCAGGGCGCGCTTCCCGTCGGGACCGACCGCCCCCGAGGTGGCCTGCAACTTCTCGGCGGACACGTCGGCCTGCTTGGCCGTGGTCGCACTCTTGGCCGCGGGCGTCTTCTTGGCGACAGCGCTCGTGGAAGACGCCTTGGGCGCCGTGCTCGCGGCCTTCTTGGTGGTCGCGGCGGCCTTCTTGGCCGACTGCTTCGGGGTGGTCTTGGTGGACGAGTTCGAGGACACGAACTACCTCTCGCATGAACGTGAGCACTATCCGGGCGCGGCAGAGCCCGTACCTGTCAACAGCCGCCTGGACATTCTGACACGACTCTCCTGAGGAGAGTGGGTCGGCCCCGCCGCCGGGCGGCGGTTCGGTCAGGAAATCAGCTCTGGGCCTTGGCCGCGGCCTTCGTCTGCTTCTTGTAGTCGCGCACCTTCTGCAGCGACTCGGGGTCGACGACGTCGGCCACCGAACGGTACCCCTCCAGCGCGTAGTCGCCGGCGACGGCTTCCCAGCCCTCCGGCCGGACACCGAGCTGCTTGGCGAGGAGCGCGACGAAGATCTGCGCCTTCTGCTTGCCGAAGCCGGGCAGCGCCTGGACGCGCTTGAACAGCTCCTGACCGGTGCTCGCCTCGGTCCACAGCCGGGTCACGTCGCCGTCGTACTCCGAGTCGACCAGCGCCGCCAGCTCCTGCAATCGCGCCGCCATGGACCCGGGGAACCGGTGGATCGCCGGTGGCCGGCTGCACAGCTCCTTGAACGCCTCCGGCTCCGCGGCGGCGATCGCCGCCGGGTCGAGGCTGCCGAATCTGCTCAGCACCTTCCAACCGCCACGGAAGGCGTGCTCCATGCCGTACTGCTGGTCGAGCATCATCCCGACCACGACCGCGAACGGGTCCTCGTCGAGGACGCGGTCGGCCTCTGGTTCACCTGCGATCTGGAAGCCCATGGCGGCATCGTCGCATGCCCGCGGACAGCTCGGGGAGCACCATCTCCACGGACCTGTGGATGACGTCTGCGAGGACCGGGCCGGCTGCGCCATGGTGGGGCGATGAGCCCGAGTGACGCGACGCCGGAGCCCGGCCTGGGCGCGGCCCTGTCCCTGCCACTGGCCGGCCGGCTGCGCGCGGCCCTGTGCGCCTTCGTCGACGAGACCGGGACCCGGCGCAGCATGCCGGTGGTCTTCCACGTCGGCGTCCCCGGTGGCCGTCCCGGCATCGACCGGGTCGCCGTGCCGCACGGTCTCGGCACCGATGCCGCTCTCCGCGGTGACCTGGCCGACCGCGCGCTGAGCCGGCTGCGCGGACGGGCGCGGGACCAGGCGTGTCCGTGGGTCACCCGGAGCGGCGGGCTGCACGCCACCGAGCCCGACCTGCAGTGGCTCGCCGCCGCGTCCGCCGCGTTCGGCCGGCACGGCTGCGACTGGCCCGGGTTCTTCGTGATCACCCGGCACGGCTGGGTCAACCTGAGCACCGAGGAGTCGGTCCACTGGACCCGGTTCCGCCGGCGGTGACTACCAGGTGTGCACCGGCTCGTTGCTGTGCATCCGGTCGCGGTACTCCATGAGCGTGCGCCGCAGCGCCTCGGCCCGGCTCTCCCCCGCGTCCTCGCGCGCCTGGACCTGGGCGCGGTACCAGGTGGCGCCGTTGCGGCCGGTCCGGCACCTCGCCTCGATGACC
>CAZTHV010000167.1:946-5490 GCA_964613165.1 uncultured Marmoricola sp. | reverse complement strand
GCCCCGGCCAGTACGCGGTCGCCTCGATGCCGGCGCGGGCCGCGAGGTGGAAGTTCTCCTCGGCGGCCGAGAACGACATCTGGGTCCACAGCGGCCGCTCGCTCTCCGCCAGCGCGCGGGCCAGACCGAAGTAGAAGGCGGCGTTGGCCAGGGTGTCGACGACCGTCGGGCCGGCCGCCAGGACCCGGTTCTCCACCCGCAGGTGCGGCGTTCCGCCGGCGACGTCGTAGACCGGTCGGTTCCAGCGGTAGATGGTGCCGTTGTGCAGCCGCAGCTCGTCGAGTCCGGGCGTCCCCCCGGACGCCAGCACCTCGACGGGGTCCTCCTCCTCGGTGATCGGCAGCAGCGCCGGGAAGTAGCGGACGTTCTCCTCGAAGAGGTCGAAGATCGAGGTGATCCAGCTCTCGCCGAACCACACTCGGGGACGGACACCCTGGATCTTGAGCTCTTCGCTGCGGGTGTCGGTGGCCTGCTCGAAGAGCGGGATGCGGGTCTCGGCCCAGAGGTCGTGACCGAGCAGATAGGGCGAGTTGGCGCTGGTCGCCATCTGGATGGCCGCGATCGCCTGTGAGGCGTTCCAGTAGGCCGCGAACTCCTCGGGACTGACCTGGATGTGCAGCTGGGTGCTGGTACAGGCCGCCTCGGGCATGATCGAGTCCGCGGTCGTCTCCAACCGCTCGACACCGGTGATGTCGATGACGATGTCCTCGCCCCGGGCATGCAGGACCTGGTCGCTGAGCAGTTGGTACCGCGGGTTGGGACTGATCGTCGACGGCGCCAGGTGGCCGGCCTCCAGGGTCGGCAGGATGCCGATCATCACCAGGTGGGCGCCGACCTCGGCGGCCCGCTCCTCGGCCCTGTTGAGGCTGGCGCGCAGATCCTCCTCGAACTGCCGGACCCCTCCGTCCGCAAGCCGGCGCGGCGCGACGTTGATCTCCAGGTTCCACTGGCCCAGCTCGGTCTGGAACGCCGGATCCGCGATCGCGGCCAGTGCCTCGGCGTTCTTCAACGCCGGGTGACCGTCGTGGTCGACCAGGTTGAACTCGATCTCCAGACCGGTCATCGGGTCCTCGGCCTCGAAGTGCGACTGCCGCAGCATCTGTGCGAAGACGTCGAGACAGCGACGCACCTTCTCCCGGTGCCGGGTCCGGTCGGCGCGGGAGAACTCCTGGTCCTCGACGTCACGTCCCATGGCTGCAACCTAGTGGCGCGCCCGGTGCATGGCTATCTGTGCATGGCTATCTGTGGACGGCTATCGGTGGACGGCTATCGGTGGACGGCTATCTGGAGATGCTGCGCATCTCCGATGAAGAGCCGAGGTCCTGGCCGTGCTCCAGGGTGATCGTCATGCCTCGTCCTCCTCCTCGCGCAGCACCGGCAGGGCGCTGCTCAGCATCGGCGTCCAGGCGTCGGGTGACACCGCGTCGGTCAGCAGACGCGAGACCAGGCCGACCAGGACGATGTCGGGCTCGACTCCCCCGGTGACCTCCGAGCAGCGCTCCAGCGCGCACCACGCCAGCGCGCCGTCGCCGGTGAGCCAGGCCACGAAGGCGGTCACCCCCGCGACCCCGGGCACGAGGTCCTCGGGCGTCCGGCGCAGGAGGTCGCACCACAGCTCCAGCTGTCCGGCAGCTCGGCCGCGGTCAAGGTCGACCCACGCGACGTCGCGCACCGTGGCGACGGCCATCAGCGCGGCCATCCGGCCCGCGTCCTCGGCGTCGAGCGGCTCTCGGTCCTCGCTCCAGCGGCGTACCCGTCGATGCACCCAGCGCGCCTGCCTGCGCTGCTCCGCGGCGATCCCGTCCGGGCCGGAGCCGGCCAGCGTCAGCCGCCGCACCACCGTCCGGGCATGCCGCTCCACCGCCTCGAGATCGTCATGCGGACCCGGGCGGAGCGTCCGGGCCAGCTCCTCCCGGCTGGCATGCACGCGCAGGCCGGCAACGACCCGGCGGACGGTGAGCGGGTGGCTGGTCAGGTCGTACGGCGTCCCGGGATCGCCGGGGTCGTCCACCCGGTGGAAGCGCTCGGCATGCACCCGCAGCCGGTCGACGATCTCGACACCGGCCGACCGCAGGGCCGCGGTCAGCACCTCGGCGTGGGCGGTCGCCTGCCCGGCATCGGCGGTGTACAGCAGCAGCGCCACCGCGTCGACGCCCCGGTCGCGGGTCACGCTCACCAGCAGTCCGGCCAGCTCCTCGGCCTCGGCAGGAGTGGACGGCAGGTCCACGCGGGCATGGAAGCCGGGGCCAGGTCCCAGGCTGAGCAGAACCACCGACTCCTCGGGCCGGAACCCCAGCACATGGGGCGCCAGCACGACGAGGTCGAGGGGACCGCGGACGACGAAGGGCTGCATGCGCCGAGCCTGTCCTCCTGGCGGCGGCACGTCATCGGGCGAGAGCACAACTGTGGAGAAGCCCCGCCGAGGCGCGCCTGTGGGGAGTTCGTGGCCGGCCGTACGATGCGCGGATGCGGCCCGAGGCGACGATCGTGCACGTGGATCTGGACGCCTTCTACGCGGCCGTCGAACAGCGCGACAAGCCGTCGCTGCGGGGGAAGCCGGTCGTCGTCGGCGGCGTCGGCGGACGAGGCGTGGTCGCGACCGCGTCGTACGAGGCCCGCGCCTTCGGCGTGCATTCGGCGATGTCGACCGCGGAGGCGCGCCGCCGCTGCCCGCACGCGGCGTTTCTGGGCGGCCGCTTCGCCGCCTACCGGGACACCAGCCGAGTCGTGATGGAGCTGCTGGCCTCGGTCAGCCCGTTGGTGGAGCCGCTCTCCCTCGACGAGGCGTTCGTGGACCTGGAGGGCGCCACCGGCGTGACCGACCGGTCGGTGACCGCGCTCTACGAGCTCGGCCAGGAGCTGAAGGCACGGGTGACCGAGGTCACCGGCGGCCTCACCGGATCGGTGGGGATCGCCAGCTCGAAGTTCCTGGCCAAGATCGCCAGCGACCTGGACAAGCCCGACGGCCTGGTCGTCGTCGCTCCGGGCACCGAGCGCGATTTGCTCAGGCCGATGCAGGTCACCGTCATCCCCGGCGTCGGCCCGGCGACGGCCGAGAGCCTGCGGCGGGCCGGCGTCCACACGGTCGCGGAGCTGGAGCAGCTCAGCGTCGAGGAGCTGGTCCGGATCCTCGGCAAGGCGCACGGACAGCGGCTCTTCGAGCTGGCCCGGGCAGAGGACTCTCGTGCCGTCGAGCCGGAGCGGGAGACCAAGTCGATCAGCGTGGAGGACACTTACGACACCGACCACGACGACCGGCGGCTCGTGGAGGCGCTCGTGGCGCGACAGGCAGCACGGGTGAGCGAGCGGCTGCGCGCGGCGCGTCTGTCCGGCCGCACGGTCACCCTCAAGGTGCGTCTCCATGACTTCTCCACCCAGACCCGGTCGAGCACCCTGCCCGCGCCGACCGACGACCCTCGGACGGTGGCGCGCGTCGCCCGCACCCTCCTCGCCGACCTCGACATCTCCGGTGGCGTCCGGCTGCTGGGCGTGGGCGTCTCGGGGCTGGCCGACTGGATCCAGGAGGATCTCTTCGGCGACGGCGATCATGCGCCATCCTCCGGCCCCGACGACGAGGTCGAGCAGGCCCTCGTCGACGCGGAGCGCCGGCGCACCTGGGCGCCCGGGGCGGACATCGAGCACGCCGAGCACGGCCGGGGATGGGTATGGGGCTCGGGCCGCGGAGTGGTCACGGTCCGCTTCGAGACCGCCGAGACCGGGCCGGGACGGGTGATGTCCTTCGCCGCCGACGATCCGGCCCTGGAGCCGGCGCAGCCGGCGCGACCGCAGAGCTTTCCGGAGCCGAGGGAGAATGCCTGAGAGCGCGACCGGGAAATGTCGGGCAGAATTGGCGTGAGGCCCGTGAAAGTATGAGTTTCACGGGCCTCACTTGTGGGATTCCGGTGACATTCGATCCCGCACCGGTCGTGCTCTCCTGGCTCCAATCGCCTTGTCACCCGGCGATCTCCGGCGGGTTGCCCCTCCGGGTGGACCCTGGATCTCCGTCCGGTCCCCCGCTCTCCTTGCGGATCGCGGTAAGAGATTTCTACGTGACCCCGATCACGCCGCGCAAGACCTGGGAGCGAGTTTTCTCAAGATTTCTCGAAACTCACAGGCTCGTCCACAGCTCCAGTGGCTCGGTCCACAGAATTCGGCCGCTCTCCACAGGCTTCGGCGGTGAGCTGTGGATGGCCTAGTCGCTCCGTCCCGCCCATGCCGCCACCTGGTAGCCGGCCGAGCCGAGCGCGGCGCGCACGGCATGGGCGGCATCGACGGCGCCGGCGGAGTCGCCGTGGACACAGACGGTGAGGACGGCGCCGCCCTCGGCCAGACGGACCGCATTGGCCGCCACCGCGCCCGGCTCGTGGACCAGCGCGCCCGGACGCCCACGGGGCAGCAGCCGTCCCTCGGGGGTGTAGCCGCGGTCGGGGAAGCCCTCCGGCACGGCCAGCCGCCCGGCTCGTGCCGCCAGCCGGAGCAGCGCCGACCCCGGGAGCCCGAGCACGGGCAGGCCGCCGCTTCCGGCCAGTACCGCCGCGGCCTGC
>CAZTHV010000167.1:0-936 GCA_964613165.1 uncultured Marmoricola sp. | reverse complement strand
GGTTGTAGAGCGCCCCGTGCGGCTTGACGTAGGCCACCGCTCCCCCGGCCGAGCCGGCGATGGCGGTCAGAGTGGAGACCTGGTCGGCCACCCAGTCAGCGAGCGTCCCCGGCTCGACGTCCATCGCCCGCCTGCCGAAGCCGTCACGGTCGGCGTAGGAGACCTGCGCGCCGATGATCACGCCGCGACGGACAGCCTCGGCGCAGACCTCGCGCATGACCGCAACGTCGCCCGCGTGGTAGCCGCAGGCGACGTTGGCGCTGGTGACGAGTCGCAGCAGGGCGGCGTCGTCGGTGACGCCCTCGCCGAGATCGGCGTTCAGGTCGATCCAGCGACTCGGGGGTGTGAAGATCGGCGTTCCGGGCACGTGTCCAGTGTGCCGCTCCGCTTCTTGAGAACTGGCTGAGAACCCGCCACATGTGCAACTTCACGCCCGCCCCGGACGTCTGAGGAGGTGAAGACGCACACCGGCGACGGGGAATCCCGGGCACCGGCGGAGCGTTGAGATGGATGGACCGGCCACCACCGGACCACGCTGCCAGGAAAGAGAGGCCGCAGTGACCGCAACCAGGACCGAGCGAGAGATCGAGGGGCGCGACAGCGTCGGGCTCTACCTCGACGAGATCGCGCGCACCCCGCTGCTCGACGCCATCACCGAGGTCGAGCTGTCCAAGGCGATCGAAGCCGGCCTGATGGCTGCCCATCTCCTCGAGACCGGTCGGGTCGGACGTCGCAAGGGCGGCGCTCCCGGCTACGCCACCGAGGCGGAGCTGCGCTGGCTCGTCGAGGAGGGCGAGCGGGCGATGCGGCAGTTCATCAACGCCAACCTGCGGCTGGTCGTCTCGATCGCTCGCAAGTACGGCCGCAGCGCCATGCCGATGCTCGACCTGATCCAGGAGGGCAACACCGGTCTCATCCGCGCGGTCGAGAAGTTCG
>CAZTHV010000166.1:0-7483 GCA_964613165.1 uncultured Marmoricola sp. | reverse complement strand
CCGGCCGCGCTGACCGCCGGGGGCGGATCCAGGCGCTGCGTGAGCAGATCCTGCAGCAGTGCGCGAGTCTCACCGCCGATGGCTCCGACCTGGCTCCGGTCGCGCGCCTGGCCAGGCATGAGCTGGAGCGCACGCACCCGGTCCTGGATCCGATCGGTCGCGTCGCCGTGGCCGAGCACCCCGAGTGGCCAGGACAGCCAGGCGAGCGCGGAGACCGGGGCGTCCGAGCGCGGAGCGGAGAGCTGCCGGAGCAGCCAGCTCAGCAACGAGGCGCCGGGCGTGGGCAGTCCGACCCGCGAGGCCGAGACCAAGGCGGTGAGCACGAGCGCCTGATCGACGATGTCCGCACGGCGCTCACAGGACTGCACCGTCGGCGCCGGGACGAACCAGCCACCCGGGCACTGCTGGGAGAGCAGGAACCTGACCTCGGCACGGGGCCGGAGGCCGGCCCGGAGCTCGGCGAGGATTCCCCATGCCTGCGTGACGAGCCCGTCACCCGCGGCGGCCTCGAACTCACCCGGAGCGGAAGGCGCCTTGCCCACCGTGGCTTGGAGCTCGGCGACCAGGTCGCGCTTCCCACCGGCCAGGACGAGGGCGCGACCCGCGATGTCCAGCACGACGATCGCCTTGGCCAGCGTCCTGGTGACGACCTGCAGGCCCCGGTCCAGAAGGAACTCGACATCGTTGACCAGCGGCTCGATCAGCGTCGGTGGCGCCCCGCCGGCCTGATAGGCCAGGGCGAGATCCAGGCGCTGCTCCAACGACAGCCCTGAGACCGGCTGGGCCGCGAGCCAGGCGACGACGCGATCGGAGGCCGAGTCCGCTTCGGCATCGGCGGCGGCACTCACCGGCACGCCACCGATCACCAGCAGGGCAAGGACGAGTGCCAGCATCGCTCGGACCAGACCGCGCGGCGGGCTCACCATGTCGGCCGTCCCCCCTGCGAGCCGGCCCCTTCCCCGGGACCCGATCCGGTGCCCGCGTTCTGTCGCTGCTGCGCCGCCTTCTGGTTCTGCTCCTCGAGATCCCCGAGCCTCTGCTCCTGGGTCGGCTCCGATTCCTCGCCCCCGCCGGCGGCCTGCTGTGCTGTCTTCTGGGCCGCCTTCTGGTCGGCCTCCTCGGCCTTGCCCCGGTTGCGGCTCTCGGTCCGCTCCTGCTCCTCGGCCAAGGCGCCCTCGGCCAGCGCGCCCTCGGCAGGGCTCTCCGAGCCGTCCCCGTCCTTGCCGCTGTCGTCGTCGCCCTCCTCGTCGTCGGCGCAATTGGCACGCTTCGCCACCGCCTCCGCGGTCTTCCAGGCCGTCGAGGCCTGGTCGTACTCCTTCTGGCGGAGGTAGTGGTCTCCTTCGGCCTCGTGACTCCAGGCCAGGTTGAGGGCGACCAGGCAGACCTTGTCCTCGGGAGCCTTGTCCAGCGCGTCCTCGAACTGCTCCTGGGCGAGCACCCACCTGTTCTGGTGGTAGAGCACGACGCCCAGGTTGTACGGCGGCCGCCAGCGCTCGTACCAGTTGAGGCTGAGCGTGCGCCGGAACGCGACCTCGGCGCTCGCGAGGTCGCGCTCCTCGATCGCCGCCAGGCCCCGCGAGGTCATCACGTCCCGAAAGACGAAGGTGCCGCCCACGAGCACGCACACAAGGGCCAGGACCGACACCACCACGTGCGCTCCGCGCCAGCCCCGCCGGCGCCGGGACGCGACGTCGACGTTGCGCGGTTCCAGCCGGCTCACGAGACATCCTCCCGCGTTCGCCGCAGGCGCCCGATCCCGTCGCGGAGGTCGAACGCGAGCACGACGATGCCGAGGCCGGCCAGGATCCAGTAGAGCTCGAATCCCCGCGGATCCCGTCGCTCGGTGGGTACGAGCACCTCTCCCCGCACCTCGAGCCTCAGCGCGGTGTCGGACGTGCGGTGCGCGAAGGGCACCCCCAACTCCGCGGAGATCCGCCTCAGGCTCGCGATGTCGATCTTCGACCGGACCACCGCGCCGTCGAGCGTCACGTACTCGTCGGAGCCCTGGTACTGCTTCATCGGGCCACCGGCGGCGGTGCCGTAGCCCAGGACGAGCCCGCCGTCGATCAGGGGGGCGAGCCGGGCGAACGACGACGGCGGGGTCGAGGCGGTCTGCTCGCCGTCCCCGACGTAGACGAGGTACCGGCCGACCCCCGGACGCTCGCGCCGGGATCGTTCGAGCAGCTCCTCGGCCAGCGGGACGGCGACCGAGATGTCGCTGCCCGCGCCGTAGGTGGTCTCACGCCATCCCACGGCGTCGACGAGCGAGGCGACCGCCGAGGCGTCGGTCGTGTACGGCAGCGCGGTCCGCGCGCCGTTGTCGAAGACGACGACGGCGAAGCGGGAGCCGACCACCGAGGAGACGATCCGGGTCAGATCCCGCCTGGCGCCCTCGAGCCGGGGCCGGCCGCCGAGGTAGTCCTCCGCGGCCATCGACGTGGTCCGGTCCATCAAGATCACGACGTCGACCCCGGCCTCGTAGGTCACGCTCGGCGACGAGCCGACCAGCGGCCGGGCGGCGATGAGCACCAGCAGCAACGCGAGTGCCAGTCGCCGGAACGTCGCCGCTCGCGCGCGCGTGCGCCGGTGGCGCACGGCCAGCACGATCGCGGCCGACAGCAGCGCGGCCGAGAAGGCGAGCAGGCCGTAGTGGGGGAAGAGGCTCACGTCCGCCCCCTCACGACCGTGATCAGCATGCCGGCCGCGCCGAGGGCGGCCAGGAGGGCCCCGGGCCACACCAGGTCGAAGGATCTCGCCGACGGCAGGCCCCGGATGGCCTTGCTCTGCTGCCGCTTGATGGCCTCGGCGATGCGCGCCTCCATGGTGGGGTCGTCGGTGATGTCGATCAGCCGGCCGCCGGTGCTCTCCACCACCGTCCGGAACTCCTCCTTGTCCGGTCCCTCGCGCAGCCCCGGGCTGATTCCCATGATCAGCACCCGGTCCGCCACCGCCTTCTCACCGGCCTCGGGCAGGGTGAAGATCGAGCTGCCCGCGAGCTGGTTGTCGGTGGCGAGGACCACGGTGCGCGGACGGACCCGGTCGCTCTGGTCGAAGCGGAGCAGGCACGACATCGCCCCGTCGCCGATCAGCGAGCTCCCGTCTCCGATGTTCGCCGCCTGGAGGACGGCCCGGCCTTCGCGTGCGCTCGCCGCGGCGGCACCGTCGCCCATGGCCGCCAGCATCGAGGTCAGCTGCTCGCGCACGAAGACGTAGTCGTCGGTCAGCGGGAAGGCCACCGACCCCGACGAGTTCCAGACGACGAGACCGATCCGTTCGCCCTTGAGCCGCTCGACCAGGCGCAGGTAGCTGCGGAGCACGACCTGGTCGGCGTTGGTCATCGAGCCGGACACGTCCAGGCAGAGCATGACGTCGCGACGCTTCATCTCCGGAGAGTCGTCGCCGACGGTGACCGGACGCGCGATCATGAGCAGGGCGCCCGCGAAGGTCACCGCGACGAGGACGAGCTCGATCCTCAGCCAGAACACCAGCCGGCGAGCCAGCTGCTGGAAGCGGGGCAGCGCACGGACCCGGTCGACGTGCGCGAGCCGGAGTCCACCGGGCACGACCTGACGTCGCCGGAGACTGGTCAGCCACCACCAGGCACAGAGCGCCGCGACCACGGCCAGACAGACGAGCGCCAGCCACCAGTTGGTCAGGACCATCCGGAGATCACCTCCCGGAACCCGGCCAGCAGCTCCTCGACCCCGTCGTCGTCCCTGCTGTCGGCGCCGTCCGTCGCGAAGCTCACCGCGTAGGCGCGGCGGACCAGGGCGACGGTCTCCTTCAGACGCGGCTCCGTGGGCGCCATCCGCTCGATCTCGCTGAGGGTCATGAAGTCCACGTCGCGGTCGAGCACCGTGCCCAGGAAGCCGCGGGCCTCGGCGCTCGCTGCCCGCACCGCCTCGGCCGGCGCGACGTCCTGGTCACGCCAGCGCGCGACGATCCGATCCACCCGTCCGAGGTGCTCGGCGCGCAACTGCTCCAGGACACGCGGGGCACGCGCCTTCGCCCGGAGCGCGAGGAGCCGCCGCAGCACCAGCACGACGAGCGGCAGGAGTACGCCCAGGACGAGCAGGCCCGCACCGATCGTCATCCATGCCCCCGGCATGTCGACGGCGGTGTGGATGTCCGGCGGAGCCTCAGTGCCGGGCCGCATGACGCGTCCTCTCCAGGAGGCGCAGGGCAGCACCGATGACCTCGTCCGTGGAGGACACCTGCTCGTGGACGATCCCCAGGCCCGTGCACAGCGCGCTCCTGCGGGCCCACCGCTCGGCATCTGCCTGGGCGATCTCCCGGGCAAGGACCTCGTCTCCCTGGGCGAACACCGGCACCACCCGCCCGGTCCCGAGGTCGAGCAGGTGGCGGTCGGCGACCCGCGGGTCCGCCGGGCTCAGGTCGCCCACGGCGATCAGGAGAACCTGGTGCTGGACGGCCAGTCGCCCGAGCAACCCCTCCTCCACGCCGGTGAGATCGACGTCGTCGACCACCAGGAGGATGATGTTGCGGCGCCGGGACGCGGAGAGCACGAAGGAGAGCAGCGCCTCCGTGTCGGCCTCCGGCGTCGAGCGAGCGCACATCTCCTCTGCCCGGACGAGCATCCTCTCCACGTCGATCTCGCGCATCGAGGGACGGACCGCCTCGACCTGGTCCCCGGCCGTCACGTACAGGCCGACGTAGTCGCCGTGGCGCGTGGCGAGATAGCCGAGCAGGCCCGCCGCCATCAAGGCGACGTCGGACTTCAGCTCGGTCGCCGTCGCGTTGCCCGCCATGCTCCGGCCGGTGGCGATCGTCAACATGACGGTGTGCTTGCGATCGGCGACGTAGCGCCTGACCAGTGGCTTGGCGTGCCGAGCCGTCGCCTTCCAGTCGATGTCCTTGACGTCGTCCCCGACGACGTACTCGCGGAGGTCGGCGAAGTCCAGGCCACGGCCACGCGCGAGGGACGCGTACTGCCCGTCGAGCAGCCCCGAGACCTTGCGGTGGGCGTGGATGGCCAGCTTCGTCTTGATCTTGGTGAGGTGGGTCATCGTCAGGGAACGGGAACGGCGGCGAGCACCGAGTCGATGATGTCCTCGACCCGGACCCGCTCCGCGACGGCCTCGAAGGTCAGCAGCATCCGGTGCCGCAGCACCGGATACGCCATCCGCTTGATGTCCTCGGGCAGTGCGTGGTCCCGGCCCGCCAGCAGGGCGCTCGCCCGCGCGGCCAGCATGAAGGCGATCACTCCGCGTGGCGACGAGCCGAACTCGAGGTGGCGCGCCTGGTCGCCGCCGAGGTGGCGCCCCGGCTCGCGGGTGACGTTGACCAGTTCGATGATGTACCGCTTCAGCGAGTCGGCGACATGGATCTGCCTGACCGCCTTCTGGAGGAACAGGACGTCGTCCAGACCGACGTCGGCGGGGTCGCGCGCCAGGTCGAAGACTCCCGCCTCCAGCCGGCGTAGCACCTCGAACTCCTCGGTCGGCGTGGGATAGGTGATCACCTCCTTGAGGAGGAAGCGGTCCATCTGGGCCTGAGGCAGCACATAGGTGCCCTCCTCCTCGATCGGGTTCTGGGTGGCCAGGACCATGAAGACTTCGGGGAGGGGATAGGTCACGCCACCGATCGACGTCTGCCGCTCCTGCATCGCCTCGAGCATCGCCGACTGGGTCTTGGCGCTCGACCGGTTGATCTCGTCCAACAGCACGAAGTTCGCGTGCACCGGGCCGAGCTGGGTCACGAACTCACCGCCGCGGATGTCGAAGACCTGGGTGCCGACGATGTCGCTCGGCAAGAGGTCGGGGGTGCACTGCACGCGGGAGAACTCGGCGTCGACGCTCGACGCGAGCGCCGATGCCGCCAGCGTCTTCGCCAGGCCGGGCACCGACTCGAGCAGGACGTGGCCACGCGCCATCAGGCCGACGAGGAGCGCCTCGACGAGCCTGTCCTGGCCGACGACCTGGGTGCCGACCGACGCCGTGACGCGATCGAGCACCTCCCGCGCCCGGGAGAGATCGGCAGAGTTCAAGGTCTTGGTCACGGTCATGCTGGTCCTTCTCCCCAGGGAGTGAGTGCACGGAGCCGGCGGCGCCGTGCGATGGCTTCCGGTTCGGGCTCGTCCGGATCCCGGAGGACCGGGCTGTGGTCGACGAGAGTGGGCCTGAGTGCCTGGCGAAGCGCCTGCGACAGCGGATACCCGAGCACCGCCAGGCCGATCGCCGTGGTGATGCCCCGGAGCAGGTCGATGCCCAGCGAGCTGTCGATCGTGTACTCCACCAGCGCGGCGAGGTTCACGTCGAAGGACATCCCGGCCAGGAACCTCGGCTGGGCCTGGGTGTCCGTGGGCCAGCCGACGAGGTTCAACAGGACGCCCGCGACCAGGCCGAAGGCCAGGCCCAGGACTGGCGCCAGGACGCAGGAGAGCGCTCGCCCCAGCGGCCGGAGCGCGCCACCGACCACGCCGGCCAGCCCCCAGACCAGCATCTGGCCCGGGAGCGCGGAGGACATCTGGCCGGTCAGGAACTGCGAGACGAGACACGAGCCCGCGCCCACGAACAGGCCCATCGGACCGCCGGCGGCCATCCCGACGATCCACGGCAGCACGTAGTTGAGCTCGACACCGAGGTTGATGTTGAACGAGCCGCGCACGGCGGCATTGAGGGCGAGCAGTGCGACGGCGATGCCCAGCGGCCGGCTCTCGCGGTTGGAGTCCTTCCAGATCGCGGCGACCAGCAGGCAGAGACCGACGACCAGCACCGCCCCGACGTACGGTGCCTCGTCCGCCACGCCCTCCGCGCCGGGGGCCGACAAGGACCAGATCAACGGCGAGAAGAGCCAGAGCAGGCCGACCCCCACGAACAGGACCGTGACGGTCCAGCTCGCGAGAGCCGGCCGGAAGCCACCGACCTTCACCGCCGCCTTCATGCGCGAGACCGCTCGAGGGGAACGAGGAGGTCGTCGACGTCGACGACCCTGCGCGGTGCGACGAGCTGCGCGACCAGCGGAGCGGCAGGGAGGTGGTCGAGAACTGCCTCGGGCCTGCCGTCGGCGATCAGGTCGCCGTCCTTCCACACGACCACGCGGGGGAACCGCGACGCGGCATCGACGTCGGTGGTGATGACCAGCACCGGGAGGCCGCCGAGCCAGTCACGTCGTACCTGGCCGACGAGCTCGTCGGCGCCCGCCCCGTCGAGGTAGGCGAACGGCTCGTAGAGCAAGCGCAGGGTCGGAGTGGCCCGCACGAGGGCGGTACGCAGGCGGGTCTGCTCACCCCGCGAGTGCCACGCGAGCCAGGAGGCCGGCCGCACGGCGGGAAGAGCCTGGGTCAGTGCTCGCAGCGTCGTCTCCGGAGTCAGCCGCCAGAGTCGGTCGGCCTCCCGGGCGATCCGCCGGACCGGGAGGTGGGACTCCACCGCGAGAGTCGGCACCACGTTGGCGCGCCACAGCCCTTCCCGGAGAGAGATCGCACTCCGCACCGAGTCGCACAGGAACACCGGCGGCG
>CAZTHV010000165.1:6576-7485 GCA_964613165.1 uncultured Marmoricola sp. | reverse complement strand
AGACCGATGCTCTGCCAGTTGAGCTAGTGCCCTCCGGCGGCTCCCTCACACGGTCCGATCAGCCCGTTTCCGGGCGCGACTCACCATGTGGCAGAACCACCAGCCAGCAGTCTACGGGGAGAACCCATCTGAGTCGAAACGAAAGCCCATCAGGCTCCTGACCTGCGGCTTTGCGGCCAGACGTCCGACGTGACCACGCCAAGGCCGCGGCTGCTCGGAGTCGATAGTAGCGGTTCTCGCCGCGACCGGTCGGCCCGAACGGCCGGCAGGATGCGGGTGCCGCACGCGACCAACCCCAGCAGCTGGATCATCGGGTACCGGTACACCGTGACTACCCCACTTTCCGATGCACGGTCAGGTTCACCGGGATGCCGGGCCAGCCGTGGCCCCGTCGATCGCGCACACCAGCTGAACCTCCTGGGCCCGCTGGACGCCGGGGATTTCAGGACGGTTCACGGACTGGCGTACTCGCTGATGCGTCCCTCGAACTCGGCGCGCAGCTCGCGCTTGAGCACCTTCATCGAAGCGTTCCGGGGGAGCGCATCGACGAAGTAGACCCGCTTGGGTGCCTTGAAGGCCGCCAGCCGCTCCCGGCAGTAGGCCACGATCTCCGCCTCGCCCACCTCGCGGCCCGGCGCCCGCACCACCGCCGCGACCACGGCTTCGCCCCACTTCACGTCGTCCACACCCAGCACCGCGACGTCGGCGATCTGTGGCATGGCGTGCAGCACGGCCTCGACCTCACGGGGATAGACGTTCTCGCCGCCGGTGATCACCATGTCCTTCTTGCGGTCGACGATGTAGAAGAGCCCCTCGGCGTCCATGCGCGCCAAGTCGCCCGTCCGCAGCCACCCGTCGACCAGCGCCTCGCACGTGGCCTCGGGGTTGCGCCAGTATCCCGTCATGACC
>CAZTHV010000165.1:0-6566 GCA_964613165.1 uncultured Marmoricola sp. | reverse complement strand
CTTGACCACGATCTCGCCGATCTCCCCGACCGGCACGTCCTTCAGGTCGTCGTCGACCAACCGCACCGCGGCCAGACACTCGTTGCGACCGGCCGCTTCCAACAGCCCGGGCTCGCCGTTCACCGCCCGGTGGTGCTCCTCCAGTCCCAGGACCAGGACGTTTCCCGATACCTCGGTCTGCCCGAAGTTCTGGACGAACACCTCGCCGAAGCGCGCGATCCCGGCCTCCAGCAGGCTCGGCGTGATCGAGGAGGCGCCGTACCCGATGAGCTTGATGGAGCTGACGTCAGCCGTCTCCATCGCCGGATGGTCCAGGAGCATGCGGAGCATGGTCGGAGCCAGGCCGCTGTCAGTGATGCGATGCTCCTGGATCGTGCCCAAGAAGGCTCCCGGCTCGAAGTACGGCAGAAGATGCACCGTCGCCTGGCGGAGGTGGTATTGGAGAACCATCACCGTCGCCACGTGACAGAGCGGGAAGCAGTGCAGCTGTCGGTCGTGCCGACTCGGCTGCCACTCGAGCATCACGTTGAGCATCGCGCTGACCAGTGCCCGGTGCGACAGCATCGCACCCTTGGGCCGACCGGTGGTGCCCGAGGTGAAGATCAGCCAGGCCGTCTCGTCGTCCGGGACCGGGTTGCGCACCACGTCCCGACCCTCACCGCGGGCCAGGAACTGTACGTAGGTCTCCGTCCCAGCCGCCAGCGCTGCGTCCTGCGCCGCGTCCACGATCACCACGTGCCGGATCGAGGGCACCTGCTGCGCCACGTCTGCCAGACCCGCGGCATAGGCGGCACCTACCAGCAGGACGACGGGCTCGGCATCCTGGAGGATCCCCACGGCCTCCCCCGGAGTCAGCCGCTGGTTGACGAAGGTCAGGATCGCCCCGGCCTGCGGAACGCCGTAGACGCTGTCGAGGTACTCCACGCAGTTGTCGGCCAGGATCGCGACCCGGTCGCCGGTATCGGCGACCGTGGCGACCGCGGTCGCGAGCCGATCGACCCGATGGGCCAGCTCGGCGTAGCTGTACCGATGGCCGCCGACGTCCAGAGCGCAGTGCTCGGGGCGCTTGATGGCGGAACCATGGACGATGTCACTCAAATGCATGATTGACTCCAATCGGTCTACTGTTAGACACTCTACAACATGCCCAGTCAAGGAGAAGCGTCCTCGATCGAGGTCGGAGTCGGGTTCTGGTCGATGCAATCGACCTACATGCGCCCAGTCCGCCACGCAGAGGTCTACAGCGAAGCACGCAAGGAGGCCCGCCAGGTCGAGGCCCTGGGCTTCGACACCTTGTGGATGGGTGAGCACCACATGTCCTATGATGGCTATTGTCCATCATTACTCCCTGCCGCAGCGGGTCTGCTCGCCAACACCGACCAGCTCCGTGTCTCCACGGGAGTGCTGGTCCTCCCCTTCCACGACGCCGACCGAGTCACCGAAGGGCACAGAGCCCTACAGTCGCTGTCCAATAACCGGTTCCGGCTCACCCTGGGCATCGGATACCGCCAGGTCGAGTTCGCCTCGGCCGGCCTCAAGGTGAGCGACCGGGTCCGCTTGGTCGACCAACGACTCGCGCAGCTGCGGGAAGACGAGCGCCAGGAACGACTCGGGCCGGTCGACATGTGGATGGGCACCGCGGCAGTCAACGGAGTCGTCCGTGCCGCACGACACGGCTGCTCGGTCTTGCTTCAGCCCACCGTCACCAGCTCCAAGATCCCCGAGCTCAAGCAGCACTGGGAGGAGAATCTGGTGGTCCTGCCCGGCACCAAGCCGCGCTTCGGGATCATGCGCGAGACCTGGGTCGACTCCGACCCCGCCGTCGTGGACTGGGCTCGCGGCCGGCTGACCGAGATGTGGCGGCACTACTCCAACTTCTCCTTCAACGACCCGGTCGCCCGGCGGGCAGATCGCGACCAGGCGGCCGACCAGATGACCCGGCTCGGCGTGTTCGGCTCGGCCTCGGAGGTCGTGGACCGACTCGGACGGCTGATCGAGGCCGGAGTCGACACGGTTGCCGTCCGGATCCGCTTCGACGGGGTCACCGGTGCGGCGCTGCAGCGCTGTTTGGAGGGCTTCGCTGCCGACGTCATGCCTCAGCTGAGGGGAGCGGCATGAGCACGCCACGGGTCTGGGCGAGCCTGCCGGGGGCAGACGCCGCTGCCGTCGTGGCTCTGGCCCGCGCGATCGAGAGCACCAGCATCGACGGCATCCTGGTCGGAGACCACCGCGAGGACCGGCCTCGCACCAACTGCGACGACACCTACGTCGTCACTGCCGCCGCCGGCGCGGCCGCAGTGACCAGCTACGCCCGCATCGGCGTGGTCCTGAACCTGCGCGGCTCCTCCTCACCGATCAACCTCGCAGAGGACCTGGGCGTCCTCGACTGCCTCTCCGCCGGCCGCCTGGAGGTCGTGGCCGACGTGCGCACCCCCGCTCAGCAGGACGACCTGCGCCGAGTCCTCGGATCGTGGCGGGAATGGCCCCTCGGCGACGGCCGAACCATGCCGGTCACCCCGGCCCCCGTTCAGCCCAGCCTCCCAACGGTCCGCGTCGGCGACGACGCGCCCGTCTGGCATCTGTGGCGGGGCCCCCTGGCGCTGGACGAGGTGACGGCACTCCGCAGTCGGCGCGACGACGCCGGGACCACCGGGGTCGCGATCGACCTATCCGAGGTCCCCGCCGACGAAGTGGAGCGCGCACTGGTAGAGATCGGGACCGTGCTGGTCCCCCTCCTACGCTGCGCTGCTCATGAGGTGGAGACCCTCCACCACGACGCGATCACCTGGCTCCGGCAACGCACAGCGCTGCACCGGAGTCCGGCGGAGCAGTGACCACGCCCACCCAGGTCGCGGTCGTGACCGGGGCCGCCTCGGGCATCGGCCAGGCGACGGCCTGGGCGCTAGCAGATGCTGGCGCCCGGGTGCACTGCGTCGATCTCCGCGACCCTGCCGAGACCGTCACCGTCGATCCGAGCCGATTGGTGGGACATTCCTTCGACGCTGCCGACTCCGAGGCATGGGACGCGCTGGTCCGCCGCCTGCAGGACGACGACACCGGCGTGGACTCACTCGCACTGGTGCACGGTCGCATCTCGGGAGTCCGCGACACCGTGGTCGACCTTCCACGGTCCGGCTGGGACGATCTGCTCGCGACCAACCTCACCGGAGTGTGGCTGGGGATGCGAGCGCTGCTTCCCTTGATGACCCGGCGCGGACGCGGAAGCATCGTGTGCGTGAGCTCCGCAACCGCCGTGTCCGCGACACCCGGCCTGGCCGGCTACGTTGCCGGGAAGAGCGGTGTGATCGGTCTGGCCCGGCAGGCGGCGGTGGAGTACGCCACTGCCGGCGTACGGGTCAACGCCGTGGCGCCCGGCATCATCGACACTCCGATCCTGGACAGACGGGCCACCGCCTTTCTCGACTCGATCGAGCGTCAGACCCCCCTGGGGCGGATGGGCACGGCGACCGAGGTCGCGGCCGCCATCTGCTTCCTCCTCTCCGATCAGGCCTCGTTCATCACCGGCCACGTGCTCCACGTCGACGGTGGACTCCTCGCGCAGGCGGCGGGCCTTGGCTGAGCAGACACCTGAGCTCATGGTCAGCCAGGAGGAGCGAGTTCGCGTGCTCGCCCTGAACCGGCCGAGCCGCCACAACGCCCTCACCCCCGGCCTGATGGACCAGCTGGTCGACCAGGTGCTCGACGCGGGCGAGGATCCCCGGACCCACGTGGTGGTGATCCGTGGCGAGGGCCAGTCGTTCAGCGCCGGCTACGACCTGAGCGG
Source organism: uncultured Marmoricola sp. (assembly GCA_964613165.1). GTDB lineage: Bacteria > Actinomycetota > Actinomycetes > Propionibacteriales > Nocardioidaceae > Marmoricola. The sequence goes on along the minus strand of CAZTHV010000165.1, from coordinate 2,782 downwards.
GGGGAGCTACACCACGCGTACACCGGAGGAGAACGTCGCCCATCTGCGGGCGATCAGCCGCCGCTGGGAGGCCATCTACCACTGCGCGGTCCCCGTCATCGCCCAGGTCCACGGTCACTGCCTGGCCGGGGGGACCGACCTGGTCGGCCACTGCGATCTGGTGATGGTCGCCGACGAGTCCACCATCGGCTTCCCAGCCGTCCGGTCGATGGGGGTCGCGCTCACCCAGATGTGGATCTACAACGTCGGGCCGCAATGGGCCAAGCGCCTCCTGCTGACCGGCGACACGATGTCCGGCAAGGTCGCCGCCGAGCTCGGCTTCGCGCTCGCCTCGGTCCCTCAGGAACGGCTTGCCGCGGAGACCATGGCCCTTGCGCGTCGCGTCGCCCTGGTGGAGAGGCAGATGCTGATCGGCAACAAGCGCGTGGTGAACCGTGGAATCGACTTGATGGGCCGCGAGGCGTTGCAGGACTACGCCGCGGAGCAGGACGCAGCCGCTCACCTGACCTTCTCGGCACGCCGATTCGCCGAGCGGGCACGCGAGGCAGGTCTGAGTGCCGCCGTCGACGAACGGGATGCGCCCTTCGGCCCATCCCGCCTAGACCTGCCCGATCTTCGGGTCGGACCGGCCCAGCCACCTCAGGCGACCACGGAGAATCCGCGTGCCACCTAGCCCTGCGATGAGCCGGCTCCTGGAACGCCTGCGCTCCCATCCCTCCGACGACAACCTCACCTTGGAGGACCATCGTCGTTCCTTCGCCACGATGAACGAAGCGTTCACGGTGCCTGACGACGTCAGGGTCACCCCCGTAGACATCGACGGCGTCGCCGGCGAGTGGCTGGAGGTCGGCGAGACCCAATCCACGCGCGCCCTTCTCTATCTCCACGGCGGCGGCTACGTCATCGGATCAGCCGCGACCCACCGTGAGACGGTGGCCCGCTTGGCGCGGGCCCTGGATGCCAAGGCGCTCACGGTCGACTACCGGTTGGCGCCCGAGCACCCCTGTCCCGCGGCGGTGGAGGACGCAGTCACGGCGTACTCCTGGCTCCTTGCGAGTGGTCCCGAGCAGATCCTCGTCGCGGGCGAGAGCGCGGGCGGAGGGCTGGTGGCGAGCATGCTCGTCACCGCACGCCAGCGCGGTCTGCCCCCTCCCGCCTGCGCAGTGGTCGTCTCGCCGTGGACGGACCTCAGCCTCGGCGGCGACTCCTACCGGGTCCACCAGGACGATCCCCTCGCCGGTCGAGCCGTGCTCGAGCGCTTCAGCGACTGGTACCTGGCCGGACGCGATCCCCGCGATCCTCTGGCATCGCCTCTCTTCGCGGACCTGAGCGGCCTGCCGCCCTTCTTCGTAACGGCCAGCACGACCGAGCCGTTCCGCGACGACGCACAGGGCCTGGTTCGGGCTCTGCGCCGGGCCGGCGGCAACGCCGAGCTTCAGTGGGTCGAGGGCGCCGCCCATGCCTGGCCCCTCTTCCCCCACCTCCCGGAGACTCTCGCCACCCAGGAGTCGATCCGCGAGTTCACCGACCGGATCCTGAGTCGATCCGGCCCGGAGCCCGGTCAGGTCGTCACGTAGCCTCCGTTGACGCTCAGCACCTGACCGGTGATCCAGCCGGACAGGTCCGAGACCAGAAACAAGATCGCGTCGGCCTGGTCATCGGGCTCGCCGAGCCTGCGCAACGGATGCTGACGGGCCAGCTCCACCTCGTCCCAGCCGGCGCGAATATCGGCGTTGCCCGGCGTACGCGTCGCGCCCGGGGAGACCGCGTTGACCCGGATCTGGTGTCGCCCGACCTCGCGCGCCAGCGACCTCGTCAGCGTGATCACCGCCCCCTTGGCGGCCGCATAGGTCGACATCCGCTCCATCCCCACCCGACCCGCGTCCGATACGACGTTGACGATGCGTCCGCCACCCCGGCCCTGCATATGGGGAAGCACGGCCCGGGTCAGGTGCAGGGTGCCGTAGTAGCAGACATCCATGTCCAAGGTGAGGACGGCATCGTCGAGCTCGTGGAGCCTGCCCACGTTCCAGGCGCCCGCGTTGTTGACCAGGATCGACGGCGGGCCGATCTCGACGGAGATCCGGTCGACCTCGATCCTGACCTCGTCGGGGCACGAGACATCCAGGGCGGCGTACGACGCCAGCCCTCCTGCCGCCCGGACGGCATCGCCGACCCGGCGAGCCGCAGACTCGTCGCGATCCACGACCACCACGTGCGCCCCCGCGGCGGCAAGCCGCCGGCAGGTCGCCTCACCGATGCCGTTTCCGCCACCGGTGACGACGGCGACATGGTCACGCAGGGAGATCTCGACCGTCGACACGTTCGAGCCGTCCGGAATCGGCCTCAACTCGAGGCCGGCACGCCCAGGTAGCTCTGCACCAGCGACTCCACGTCGATCTGCTCGGCAGCACCGGAGAAGACGACCGCGCCCTGGTTCAACACCACGACGTCCTGGGCGAGCTCGAGCGCACGACTGACGTACTGCTCCACGATCACCAGGGCGACACCCCGCTCGGCGAGCTGGGCCATTGAGGCGAAGATCTCGTCGACGAGCACCGGGGCGAGCCCCATCGAGGCCTCATCGACCAGCACCACCTGAGGTCGACTCAGGTAGGCACGGCTGAGCGCCAGCATCTGCTGCTCCCCGCCCGACATGCTTCCTGCCAGCTGGCCGAGGCGGTTGCGCAGCACCGGGAAAGCGTCGAGCGCCACCTCGATCGCACTCTGGTCCTTGATCCACGGCGGGAGGAAGAGTCTGAGGTTGTCCCGCACGCTGAGC
>CAZTHV010000164.1:4724-7513 GCA_964613165.1 uncultured Marmoricola sp. | reverse complement strand
CACGGGCACCAGGAGCGGATGATGGACGCCCTCGCCGCCGTGCGCCGTGTCGACCACCAGGGTGTCCACGCCCATCTCGAGCAGCGCCCGCGCACGGCCGGCCACGTCGCCGTTGACCCCCACAGCCGCGGCGATCCGCAGCCGGCCCTCCGCATCGAGCGCCGGGCGGTAGATGGTCGAGCGCAGCGCTCCGGTGCGGGTGAGCACGCCGGCCAGCCGCCCGTCCGCGCCGACGACCGGCGCGAGACGGTGCCGCGTGCCGGCCAGTACTTCGAAGGCCTCCCGCGGACCGACCTCGTAGGGGACCGTGACCATCTCCGAGGTCATCACCTGTCCGACCTGGGTGAACCGGTCGACGCCGAGGCAGTCCGCCTCGGTGACGATGCCGACAGGCGCGCCGTCGTCCACCACGATCGCCGCCAGATGCGCGCGCTTGGGCAGCAGGGCGAGCGCGTCGCTCACCGTCTCGTGCTCGGTCAGCGTGATCGGCGTCTCGAAGACCGGATGGCGTGCCTTCACCCAGGCGACCACGTCGGCGACGACGTCCAGCGGGATGTCCTGCGGCAGCACCACCAGCCCACCGCGGCGGGCGATCGTCTCCGCCATCCGCCGTCCGGCGACCGCGGTCATGTTGGCCACCACCAGTGGCATCGTCGTCCCGGTCCCGTCCAGGGAGGCCAGGTCCACGTCGTAGCGCGAGGCGACCGCGGAGCGCTGCGGCACCATGAAGACGTCGTCGTAGGTGAGGTCGTGGCTCGGCAGCAGGTCGTTGAGGAATCGCACCGACCGAATCTATCCGGCCCGGCAACGGCATGATGCTGCCCGTGGACTCCGTCGTCGCGCACGCCCCAGGGCGGGTGAACCTGATCGGTGAGCACCTGGACTACAACGGAGGCCGCTGCCTGCCAGTCGCTCTGCGCTACGGCACGACCGCGACCGTCCGCCGCGCCCCGAGAGGCGTCGAGGTCCGCAGCCGTGAGCTGCGCTGGTCGGGAGCACCTGGCGATCGGGCCGAGGGCTGGGCAGCGTACGTCGTGGGCGTGCTGTGGGCCCTCGGCGTCACGGATCCTCTCGACATCGCGCTCGACTCGGACCTGCCGATCGGTGCCGGCCTGTCCAGCTCGGCGGCACTGGAGTGCTCGGTGGCGCTCGCGGTCGACGCACTCCTCGGCCTGGACCGCGACCGGGACGAGCTGGTGGCCGCCTGCGTGCGTGCCGAGACCGAGTACGTCGGCGCGCCCACCGGCGGCCTCGACCAGACGGCCAGCCTGCACGCGACCGCGGGCCACGCGCTGCTGCTCGACTTCGCCACGGGTGAGCGGCACTCGCTCCCCTTCGCGCCGGAGGCCGACGGCATCGCGCTCCTGGTGGTCGACACCGGGGTGTCGCATCGACTCGTCGACGGTGGCTACGCCGCGCGCCGTGCCGACTGCGAGACGGCCACGCGACTCCTCGGGCTCCCCCACCTCGCCCACGCCACGACGGCCGACCTCGACCACCTGGACGATGGGCGCATACGCCGCCGGGCCGCGCACGTGGTCGGCGAGCAGGCCCGGGTGAACGCCTTCGTCGCGGCGGCCGAGGCTGCCGACTGGCCGAGCGCCGGACGGCTGATGACCGAGTCTCACGCCTCGTTGCGCGACGACTTCGAGGTCTCCTGCACCGAGCTCGACGCCGTCGTCGAGTCCGCGCTGGCCACCGGCGCACTCGGCGCGCGGATGACCGGCGGTGGCTTCGGCGGCTCCGCGATCGTGCTGGCGGAGGAGGCGCTGTTGCCCGCGCTCCGGCTGGCGGTCGGCACGGCGTACTCGGAACGTGGCTGGGCGCCGCCCCGCTTCCTCAGCGGCGAGGCCGCGCCCGGCGCGAGCCTGACTACTTCAGCTCCGCGGAGCTGAGGCCGAGCACTCGGCGGGCGACGATCAGCTGCTGGATCTGCTGGGTGCCCTCGAAGATGTCCAGGATCTTGGAGTCCCGGGCCCACTTCTCCAGCAGCTCGGCCTCGGAGTAGCCCAGCGTCCCGGCCAGCTCGACGCAGCGCAGCGTCACGTCGCTGCCCATGCGGCCGGCCTTGGCCTTGGCCATCGAGGCCTCCATCGAGTTCGGCTTGCGGTTGTCGGCCATCCAGGCCGCCTGCAGGGTGAGCAGGTACGCCGCCTCCCAGTCCGCCTCGAGCTGGAGGTACGTCGCCGCCGCGGCGTGCTGGTTGAGCGCCGGCCTGGCGTAGTCGACCTCGACACCGGCCTCCTTGAGGACGTCCCGGGTCAGGTCCAGCGACGCCCGCGCGCAGCCCAGCGCCATCGAGGCGACCAGTGGCCGCGTGTTGTCAAAGGTCGCCATCGCGCCGGCGAAGCCCTGCTTGACGTCGATCTCCGGGGAGCCGAGGAGGTTCTCCGCCGGGACCCGGCAGTCGGTGAAGGTGATCACCGCGGTGTCGGAGGCGCGGATGCCGAGCTTGTGCTCCAGTCGCTCGACCTTGATGCCGGGCGTGTCCTTGGTGACGACGAACGACTTGATCGCGGCGCGGCCCAGCGACTTGTCCAGCGTCGCCCAGACCACCACGCTGTCGGCGCGCTCGCCGGAGGTGACGAAGATCTTCTCGCCGTTGAGGACGTACTCGTCGCCGTCCTTGACCGCGGTCGTGGTGATGGCCGCGGAGTCCGACCCGAACGACGGCTCGGTGATCGCCATCGCCGCCCAGGTGCTCTTGAACCGCTCCAGCTGCTCGTCGTCGGCCACCGAGGCGATGGCCGAGTTGCCCAGGCCCTGGCGGGGCATGGTGAGCAGCAGGC
>CAZTHV010000164.1:0-4714 GCA_964613165.1 uncultured Marmoricola sp. | reverse complement strand
GGCCGACGTCGCCCCAGCACATCTCCAGCACGGAGAGGACCGAGGCCAGGTTGGCGCCGTTCTTGTTGCCCTGGTCCTGGTCCTTGTCGTCGCGGCGCACTCCGGCCGCACCGGCGCCCTCGGCCTGACCGGAGTCCGACAGGCCGTCGATCATCGCGGCGAGCATGTCGAGCTCCTTGGGGTACTCGTGCTCCGCGGAGTCGTACTTGCGCGAGATCGGCCGCAGCATGTTCATCGCGACCTGGTGAGCCTGGTCGATCAGGGCCCGGTGCCTCTTGGGAGTCTCGAGAGTGATCATCGTCGTGTCCGCCCTCAGACGAGGACTGCTCCTTCCATGAGGCCGATCGCTCGCAGATCGCGGTACCACCGCTCCACCGGGTGCTCCTTGACGAACCCGTGGCCACCGAGCAGCTGGACGCCGTCGAGGCCGATCCGCATGCCACGCTCGGCGCAGAGTCTCCTCGCCAGAGCGATCTCGCGCGTCGCCGCGGCAGCTGAACCGCCCTGAGCGACCAGGCTCGCGGCCTTGTAGGTCACCAGTCGCATGCCCTGCAGCTCGATGGCGATGTCGGCCACCATGAAGGCCACCGACTGGCGGTGGGCGATCGGCTCGCCGAAGGCCTCCCGCTCCTTGACGTACGGCGTGACGTAGTCGAGCACGGCCTGACCGGTCCCGACTGCCAGCGCGCACCAGGCGAGACGGGAGTACTGCACGCAGTCGGCGTACGCCTGCTCGTCGCCCAGCAGCGCGATCCCTTCGACGGCGACGTCCGCCAGCACCAGCCGGCTCAACGCGGCGGCGCGGACGCCCATCGACGGGTCGGAGACCAGGCTGACCCCGGGGGTCTTGCTCTCCACCAGGAACAGCCGCGGCTTGCCGTCCAGCCGCGCGCCGACGACGAAGAGCTCCGCGTCGGCGCCGCGGACGACCGCGGCCTTGGTGCCGTTGAGCACGAACCCGCTGCCCTTGCGCTCGGCCCTGGTCGCCGGGCTCAGTGGGTCGAAGAGCGGAGTCGGCTCGGCGAGAGCCAGTGCGGCCGCGGGGACCTCGTCGCCGGCGAAGGCCGGGAGGTACGTCGCCTGCTGCTCGTCGCTCCCCCACAGCGACAGCGCCGTGGCGACAGCGCCCGGGGCGATCGCGGCGACGGCAAGCCCCATGTCGCCGTGGGCGAGCGCCTCGTGGACCAGGACGCCGGCCACGGCGGATCGCTCGGTCGCGATGCCGCCGAGCTCCTCCGCGACCCCGAGGATCGGCAGGCCGATCTCCAGGGACGCCTTGAGCACGTCCGCGGGTGCCTGACAGGTCTCGTTGGCCTCGGCCGCCGCCGGGCGGAGCACCTCGGCGGCGTACTCGGTGACCACGTCGACGAGCATCTGCTCGTCCTCGGTCGGGGTCAGGTCGAACATCCCGGTCCGGGAGGCGGCGGGCACGCGCTGGCCGCCGCCCTTCTTGCCGGAGCGCTGGAAGGTCCGGCCGACGGTGCCCAGCGTCTTGAACCCCGCGCTGGTGACCCGGTAGACGGCCTGCTCGCTGGACTTGCGGATCCGGAGACGATCCATCAGGTCGCTCTGTGCGAGCCGGTTGAGGCCGGCGACCAGGACTCCGATCGGGTCGCGTCGTTCGTTCTCACTGAGGCCGTGCCTGCCGCCCGGGGACAGCACGCTCTTGGCGGGGTCGAATGCCATGGTCAAGAGTGTAACTGGGAGTTACGGATACCGTCATCACCAGGTTCCGTGGCGCACGTCACGCTGTTCTAGGGTGACGCTCATGTCCGAGCCCGACATCCTGCCCGCAGGGGGCACGGTCCGTCCGATGACCCGGTGGGGCGAGGAGGTCATGCACCGCCCGGCGCGTCAGGTCACCGAGTTCGGCGCGGAGCTGCGCACTTTGGTCGCCGACATGGTCGCCACGATGTACGCCGCCGAGGGCGTCGGCCTGGCCGCCTGCCAGATCGGGGTCGACCTGGCGGTCTTCGTCTTCGACTGCCCTGACGCCGACCACATCTCCCACCGTGGTGTCGTCTGCAACCCGGTGCTGGAGCTGCCCGAGGGCCGCGACCGCCGGCTCGACGACGAGGAGGAGGGCTGTCTGTCCTTCCCCGGCGCCTTCGTCGCCTGCGCCCGCCCCGATGTCGCGGGAGTCACCGGCATCGGCCTCGACGGCGAGCCGGTGGCCTACGAGGGCACCGGCCTGCTCGCCCGCTGCCTGCAGCACGAGACCGACCACACCAACGGCATGGTCTTCGGCGACCGCCTCCCCACCCGCCTGTACAAGAGGCTGCGCAAGCAGATGGAGTCCGCCGCCGAGGACTACCCGCCGGGCTGGCCCGCCGAGGGCTGATCTCGGCGACCCCCGCCAAGGGCGCTCCGACTGCTATACGTTGAGGAGCGTGTCGCGACGTGCCTGGCTGCGGGTGCCGACTCCGACCGGATGCCTCGTGGCGATGGTGTTCTGGTGGTACTCGCTGACCCCCACGCTGATCCCGAGATCGGTGGGCTCGCAGGTGGTCATCAGTGGGGTCTGTCTCGCGGTCGGCTACGGGATCGGCACGGGCGTCGAGTCCTCGCTGCGCCACCTCGGCATCGCCGAGCGGCTGCCGCGGATTCGGTTCGTCTGGCCCGCGGTCGCGGCAGCGGGGCTGGTCGTCGGCTGCCTCGGAGGCGTGATGTGGCGGCGCTGGCAGGACGACCAGCGCCGGATCATGGAGTCAGGCGCCGGCGACAGGTCCGACGCGATCGTGGCGGTGGGTGGCTCCGTCGTCCTCGCGATCCTGCTCGTTCTGCTGGCCCGCGCCATCCGCCGAGGCGTGGGCGTCCTGCGCCGGTGGTTCGACCGCCGCATGCCGGAGCGGCTCGCCACGCCTCCGGTCTTCGCCGTCGTCGCCGTGGTGACCTTCGGTCTGATCGGCGTGCTCGCGTTCGAGGGGATCACGGCGGCGGTGCGGTCGACGTACTCCGCGGAGAACGACACCACCACCCCCGGCCTGGTCGCTCCCACGTCCTCCGCGGTGTCCGGCAGCTCGGAGTCGCTGGTGGCCTGGGAGACGCTGGGGCGTACCGGCCGCGACTTCGTCGCCGGCGTCAGCACGAAGGACGAGCTGCGCGCGTTCAGCGGCACCGACGCCGTCGTCGAGCCCGTCCGTGCCTACGTCGGCCTGCAGTCCGCTCCGACGATGCGGGAGCGGACGGACTTGGCGGTGCGTGAGCTCGAGCGGGCCGGCGGCTTCGAGCGGAAGGTGCTCGCCGTCTGGGTGCCCACCGGGTCCGGCTGGGTCATCGAGGAGGCCGCCAAGGCCCTCGAGCAGATGCACCGTGGGGACACCGCGATCGTCGCGGCGCAGTACTCGTTCCTGCCCAGTCTCTTCGCCGTCTTCATCAAGCCCGGGCTCGCGATCGAAGCCGGGACCCAGCTGATCAACGCGGTGACCGCGAGATGGTCGCAGCTGCCCCCGGACCGACGCCCGAAGCTGCTGCTGTTCGCCAAGAGCCTCGGCACCGGCGGGCTCGAAGCTCCGTTCGCCGCAGTGGACGCCGCCTCGTCGATCGCGAACCTGACGGCGCGGGTCGACGGTGCGCTGATCGTCGGCGCCAAGCACGCCAACCCGATCCACCGGCAGGTCACCGCCGCGCGCGAGTCCCGCTCTCCGGTCTGGCAGCCCGTCTACGACGACGGTCGCACCGTCAGGTTCGTGACCCGCGACCCGAGGCAGCCCGAGCTCGCCGAGGCCCCCGGTCCCCGGATCGTGTACCTGCAGCATCCGTCCGATCCCGTGACGTTCTGGGGGCTCGACGCGCTCTGGAGGCCCCCGGAGTGGATGGACCGGCCGCGCGGCTTCGACGTGCCCGGCGCCGCGCGCTGGTTCCCCCTCGTCTCGTCGGTCCAGTCCGTCGCGGACCTGATCGACCAGCTCGAGCCACCACCGGGCTTCGGCCACGTCTTCTCCACCGACTACGTCAACGGCTGGGCCCAGGTCCTCCCGCCCGAGGGCTGGACCGATGCCGACACGGAGCGGCTCGATGCCTTCCTCGACACGAAGAACGCGGACGACTCCGAGCCGTAGGCCGCGAGCCGTCTCGCTCGGTCCGTCACGAGCGCCGCTGGACCGCGTAGCAGGCCACCGCGGCAGCGGCGGCGACGTTGAGGCTGTCGACGCCCGGTGCCATCGGGATGATGGCGCGGCGGTCGGCCGAGTGCTCCCAGCGCGGGGAGAGGCCGTGGCCCTCGGAGCCGAGGACCAGGGCGATGCGGTCGGCGCCCGCGACGGCCTCCTCGACGGGAGTGGCGTCCGGCGCGAGCGTCAGCGCGACGGTGGTGAAGCCGCGCGCGGAGAGGCCCGGCAGGGCGTCGTACCAGTCCGGCAGACGGGTCCACGGCGTCCCGAAGACCGCGCCCATCCCGACCTTGACCGAGCGGCGGTAGAGCGGGTCGGCGCATCGCGGGGCGAGCAGCACCGCGTCGAGGCCGAACGCCGCGCCGCAGCGGAAGATCGCGCCGACGTTGGTGTGGTCGACGACGTCCTCCAGCACCAGCACCGAGCGGGCGCCGTCGAGGACCTCGTCCACGGTCGGCAGCGGTCGCCGCTCCAGGGAGGCGAGCGCGCCGCGGTGGACGTGGAAGCCGGTCACCTGCTCGGCCAGCGCCTCGCTGACGACGTACACCGGGGCGTCACCGATCAGGATGTCGGCGAGCCCGTCGAGCCATCGCGGCGCCATC
>CAZTHV010000163.1:0-7626 GCA_964613165.1 uncultured Marmoricola sp. | reverse complement strand
CAGGACGATCATCAGGTGGCACTCGGGGTTGTTGACGCTGATCGAGTTGGCGATCGACTGCAGGACCATCGTCTTGCCGGCCTTGGCCGGGGAGACGATCAGGCCGCGCTGCCCTTTGCCGATCGGCGCGGCGATGTCGATGACCCGGCCGATCAGGTTGTTCGACGCGGTCTCCATGCGCAGCCGCTCGGAGGGGTAGAGCGGCGTCAGCTTGCCGAACTCGACCCGGTTGCGTGCGGTGTCGGGGTCGGCACCATTGACGGCGTCGATGCGCACCAGCGGGTTGAACTTCTCCCGGCGCTCACCCTCACGCGGCTGCCGCACCTGTCCGGTGACCGCGTCGCCGCGGCGCAGGCCGTACTTGCGCACCATCGACAGCGACACGTAGACGTCCTCGGGGCCGGCGAGGTAGCCGCTGGTGCGCAGGAAGGCGTAGTTGTCGAGGAGGTCGAGGATGCCCGCGCACGGTGTGAGCACGTCGTCCTCGAGGATGTTCAGGTCCGGCTCCCGGCCGCGGCCGCCACCCTGCCCGGTCTGCTGGCCGGTCTGCTGCCCGGTCTGGCCGGAAGTGGCCGGGGTCGCGCGGTCACGACCGCGGCGACGCCGGTTGCGCCGGCTGCCGCCTTCCTCGCCCTGCTGGCTGGCCTGACTGGACTGGCTGGACTGGCTGGACTGGTGGCGCGAGTCCTCGGCGTCGGCCTCCTTGGCAGCCTTCTGCTCCTTGGCACCCTTCTGCTGTCTCTGCTCGGGCTCGGACCCCTGCTCGGGCTCGGGCTTGCGCTCGGGCTTCTGCCTCTGCTCGGGCTGCTGCTCCGGCTGCCGCTTCTGCTCAGGCTGCTGCTCCGGCTGCCGCTTCTGCTCGGGCTGCTGCTTCTGCTCGGGCTGCTGGCGGTGGCCGCCCCCCTGTCCACCCCCCTGGGCCGCCTTGATCGCGGCCACCAGGTCGGCCTTCTTCAACCCGGTGGACTTGATGCCCAGGCCGCCGGCGATCTGCCGTAGCTCGGGCAGCAGCATGCCGCTCAGGCCGCGTTGACCCTGCTTCTTCTGCGCCCCCGTTGGCTGGCCGGCTGCCGCGGTGTCGGTGTTCTCGGTCATCTGCGGGGTCCTCCCCCATGCCGTGGCCGGGCCCCGATGGGCCGGCCGGTGGTCGTTGACCCGATGGGCATCCGGCAGCTGCTCCGCACAGGCGACGCAGAGGGGATGATCGGGAGATCGCGTCGGGTGTCCACCTGACCCAGCGGGCCGCGGCGTCTCGCCTCCTGACGCGCTGGCAACACTAACACCACCCGAGCCGGGCCCTGCCCACGACCAGCCACAACGGACCGGCGATGGGCTAGACACCACCGTCGACGGGACGGACGATGTCGATGGAGGTCTCGACCAGACTGGGGTCAACTGCTTCCTCCGACCCCGCGTTGGTTCCAGTGCTCAGCCACTGCGTGACCTGGGAAGCAGCGGCTCCACCGACACCGGCCCCGACTTCTTTGATTAGATCCATTCGCCAGGAGTTCAGGTGATCACACTTTGATAAGATCGAATGGCTGGCTGGTCGGGTTATCAAAGGGAGTGCGGCATGGCACGCGGACGTCCGTCACGCGCAACGGTCTACGCGCGCCTCGCCCATGCGGTCATCGAGTTCCGCGAGCAGCTCGGCGGCCTGCCGACGCCCGCGCAGGCGGAGCTGATCTGGGCTGACATCTGGCATCTGGAGGCGCACCACTCCACCGCGCTTGAGGGCAACACCCTGGTGCTGCGCGAGGTGGAGCAGCTCCTCGACAAGGGTCAGGCGGTCGGCGCGAAGCCACTCAGGGAGTACATGGAGGTTCGCGGCTATGCCGACGCCGCCCAGTGGGTCTACGCCCATGCCGTCGACCCGGGCGACTGGAGGACCGAGGGCCTGATCTCGCTGGCCGAGCTGCGTCGGGTTCACGAGCTCGCCATGGCTCCGGTCTGGCAGGTGGAACCCCATCCGGAGGCGACTCCCAACGAAGCGCCGGGCCACTTCCGGGAGCACGACATCCGACCCTTCGGCGGCGGCATGGCGCCACCAACCTGGCCGCTGGTGCCGGCGAAGGTCCAGGACTGGATCGACACCGTGAACTCCTCGACCGGGGAACTGGCCGGTGAGACCGAGACACCACTGCCGGAGGTTCTCGCCCGACTGCATGTGGAGTTCGAGCGGGTGCATCCGTTCATCGACGGCAACGGACGCACCGGCCGGCTCGTCCTCAACCTGATCCTCGTCCGGCTGGGCTACCCGCCGGTGATCATCCTCAAGCGCCAGCGATCCGCCTACCTCGCGGCACTGGATCGTGGTGACAGCAGTGACTACGGCCCACTCGGAGAGATCGTCGCCCGAGCGATGTACGACAACCTCAACCGCTTCATCGTCCCCGCCCTGGCCGAGCCGGATCGCCTCGTTCCCCTGGCGGCTCTCACCGATCAGGAGTTCTCGCTGGCCGCCCTGCGTCAGGCCGCGCAGCGGGGCCGACTCGATGCCATGCAGACCCCGGATGGCGTCTGGCACGCAACGAAGGAAGCGGTGGAGGAGTACCGCCGCACCAAGCGACGCCCTCGTGGCTGAGCCCGTACGCGCTAGGCAGCGGATCCGCCATACTTTGTCGTCCACGCGATCGATACTCCTCGATACGGATGGAGAGTCCATTTCCAGGACCCGACATCGTGAAGATTGAACAACGATGACTCAGTCGTTGAATCCGACGCCACAGCCCGGCAGTCGACGGCCGGCCTGGTGGGCCTACCTGTGGTGGGCCGCGGCTGGTGCCGTACTGGGCTTCGGTGCCGTTGGCATTCTGACCATCGGACTCTTCTTGCTCCCGGTCGCCGGGGCACTCATTGTGGGCGGCGCCCTTTGGCACAGGCTCTGCAATCAGTCGGCCATCGCCCTCGTAGCCGGCTTGGCCGCGGCACCCATCTACGTTGCATGGCTCAACCGCGGAGGACCCGGAGAGGTCTGCAGGAAGCTTGATGACGGATCGACTGACTGCCTGGACGCCTGGAGCCCTTGGCCATTCCTTGCCGTGGCGGCGACCTTCGTCGCAATCCCGATCGTGTTCGCAGTCTGCACTCGCCGGCGTGTCTAGCGACCGAGCAGCCCGAGGGCGGCGTCCACGATCGAGGCCGTGTCGATGCCGTGGAGGCGATAGGCGTCCTCGACGCTGCTCGACTGCCCGAAGTCGGTGACGCCGAGGCTTCGAATGCGATCGCCCCGCACCCCGGCCAGGAAGGAGAGCGTGTGCGGGTGACCGTCGAGGACGGTGACGAGCGGTGTGGGCCGGTGCGCGGGAAAGAGCTCGTCGACCACGGCGCCGGCTCCGGTCGGCTGACGCCTGCCTCGCTGCTGCAGCGAGCGAAAGACGAGATCCGGGCTGGTCAGACAGACGACTCCGGCAGCGACTCCGCCGGCCGCCAGGACATCCGCGGCAGCGATGACCTCCGGCATGATCGCGCCGACACCGACCAGGGTGACCCGGTCCTCGGCCGACGACCGGAGCGGGTAGCCCCCCGCCACCACCTGCGCACGACGCCGCTCCCACAGGATCGGATCAGTGGGCAATTCGGCCAGCAGCGGATCGATCGGGCGCGTCGAGAGCCGGAAGTAGGCTGAGGTCCCGCCAGGAACACCGACCATGGACATGGCGTGCAGGAAGGCCCATTCCAGGTCCTGCCCGAACGCCGGCTCCCACGCCACCACGCCGGGCTGCTCCAGCCCGATCGACGGGGTGGTGATGGACTGGTGCGCGCCCCCCTCGGGTGCGAGCGTCACCCCTGAGGGGGTGCCGACCAAGATCGACTGCCCACCGGCGTACACGCCGTAGGACCAGGGCTCCAGGGCCCGCGACACAAAGGGGTCGTAGAGCGTCGCGATCGGGATCAGCCGCTGGCCCCAGCGATCGAAGGTGGCGCCGAGCTCGCCCAGCAGGCTGACGAGGTTCACCTCGGCGATGCCCAGCTCGATGTGCTGTCCGTTCTGTGCCTCCGACCAGCGCAGCACCCGATCGGGATCGTCGGCGAACCAGTCCCGGCGCTTCCTGACAGTCCAGACTCCGGTCTTGTTGATCCAGCCACCGAGATTCGTCGACGAGGCGACGTCCGGACTGCAGGTGACGACCCGGTCAGCGACGTCGGGCGCATCTCGCACCAGGTCGGCCAGCAGACGACCGAGCGCAGCCTGCGTCGAGCCGGTCTTGCGGTGCGGGTGGCCCAGCGCCGTCGGCACCTGGAGCGGAGCTGTCTCCGCCGGGCGATGCCGTCGCAGCGCCTCGCCTCGGACTCGACACAGCCGGTCCTCCGCCGAGCCTGTGGCGAATCCTGCCCACGGATCGTCGCGTGACACACCTAGGTCCTGCGCCAGGGTGTCCATCTGACCCGGGGTCAACAGAGCGGAATGGTTGTTGGGATGTCCCTCCGTGGGCAGCCCACGACCCTTGATGGTGTAGGCGAACACGACGGTCGGGCGGTGACTGTCGACGTTCTCGAAGGTGTCGACGAGCAGCCCCAGATCGTGACCACCCAGATCACGAACCGCTGCGGCGAGCTCGCCCGCCGGCATCGTCGTCACCAAGGATCGAAGAGCCGGCGAGCTCTCGGTCGTCAACAGTCTGTCGGCGACCCCTTCCGGCGCGACGCGGAGCATCCGCTGATACTCCTCGTTGGGCATGGCGGTGAGCCGCTGCCGGAGCTCCTCGCCCCCTGGGCGCTCGAAGAGCGCCTGGAGTCTGCGACCCCACGGCAAGGTGATGACCTGCCAGCCAGCAGCGCTGAACATCCCCTGCAGCCGCTGGATCTGGATGCCGGGCACGACCCGGTCAAGCGACTGCCGGTTGAGGTCGATGACCCAGAGCAGCTCCCCGAGTGAGGCCACCATGGGGTCGGCGACCGCCTCCCAGATGGCACCCTCGTCCAGCTCGGCATCGCCGAGAAGGCTGATGAACCTGCCAGCCGTAGGCGCGTCCGCGAAGTGCGAGCCGACATAGCGGTGGGCGATCGCGGCCCAGAGCGCCGCGGTGGCTCCGATCCCCACCGAGCCTGTCGAGAAGTCGACGGTGTCGGGGTCCTTGAGCCGGCTCGGGTAGCTCTGCAGTCCGCCCTTGGCGCGCAGTCGGCTCAGGTAGCTCTGGTCCAGGTCGCCCAGAAGATAGTTGACCGCGTGCAGGACGGGCGAGGCGTGCGGCTTGACCGAGACCCGGTCGTCTCGGGTGAGCACGTGGAACCAGAGCGCGACCATGATGTCGACCATCGACGCGGACGACGCCTGGTGTCCTCCGACCTTCACGCCGCCGGCGTTCGGTCGTCCATGGTTCGCCACGTCGACGATCGACGAGGAGAGCCAGAGCACCCGATCGGAGACCGCCCGGAGCACCGCCTCGTCCGGGCCGGCCACCTCGGTCAGGCGTTCTTCAGCAGTCTGGGCTCCCACGATCCGAAGGCTTCCACGCCTGGCTGCGCACGTCACCTGAACCGCACTCAATGCGCTCGAAACAACTACTCTAGGAAGCATCTGACGCCGACATCAGATGGAATCAATCCTCTTGAGATCGAAAGATGCCACCGTGATCACTCTCGACCGGACCGACCGCACGATCCTGGAGCTGCTGCGTCGAGACGGCCGCACCTCCATCGCCGAGCTGGCTCGTGAGGTGCGGCTGTCGCCCGCCCCGGTGGCCCGC
Source organism: uncultured Marmoricola sp. (assembly GCA_964613165.1). Lineage (GTDB taxonomy): Bacteria > Actinomycetota > Actinomycetes > Propionibacteriales > Nocardioidaceae > Marmoricola. The sequence goes on along the minus strand of CAZTHV010000163.1, from coordinate 1,936 downwards.
CGCGTCGAGCGTCTGGAGAGCTCGGGCGTCATCCGCGGCTACACCGCGCTGGTCGACGACCGCTACAGCGGCGCGATCGAGGCGTTCACCGAGCTCCGCCTGGAGGGCTCCGCGGAGACCGGGGAGATGACCGACTTCATGAAGGAGCTCCCGGAGATCCAGGCGGTCTACACGATCGCCGGCGATCCGGACGTCCTCGTCCGGATCCGGGTCGAGGACGTGGACCACCTCCAGCGCGTGGTGAACTCGCTGCGCCGGACCGGGCGGTTCACCTCGACCAAGACGCTGATCGTGATGCACTCCTGGGATCGCCTCGAGGGCGATGCCGGCTGACCGGCCGCGCGAGGCCGGCCGGGCTCAGACGACGCGTACGCCGCGGTGGTCGACCCGGAGCGGCCGGGCCCGCCAGCCCTCGGGGCATCGTGCCGGCAGCTCGCCGGGACCGGTGGTGGTGAAGGCGAGCACGGTCGGCCCGGCGCCGGAGATGATCGCGGGGATCCCGTCGGCCCGCAGCCGCAGCACCAGGTCGTAGGAGTCCGGCATCGCCGAGGATCGGTAGGACTGGTGCAGGAAGTCCTCGGTGGCGCGCAGCAGGCAGCCCGTCTGCCCGCCCAGCGCGGCGACGAGGAGCGCTGCCCGGCCGGCGTTCGCGGCCGCCGCGGCGTGGTCGACCTGGTCCGGCAGCAGGCCGCGCGCGGTCTCGGTGCTGACCCCGGTCGGCGGCACGAAGACGACCACCTCGACCGAGGGGTCCAGTCGCGCCCGGGCGGCCCAGACGTCCTGGCCGTCCTGCCCGGCCACGACCAGACCGCCGACCAGCGCCGGGGCGACGTTGTCCGGGTGACCCTCCAGCTCGCTGGCCATCCGCAGCAGCGCGTCGTCGTCCAGCCGGCCCGCGCCGCCGGTCGTCAGCGCACGTGCCAGGGCGAGCCCGCCGACGATGGCCGCGGAGGACGAGCCGAGCCCGCGGCTCTGCGGGATCCTGTTGGTGAAGCGCAGCCGCAGACCGGGCGGCTGGCCGCCGAGCACCTCGAAGGCGCGGCGCATCGTCCGCACCACGAGATTCCGCTCGTCGCGGGGCAGGCGGCCGGCACCCTCGCCGTCCAGCTCGATCTCCAGGCCACTCGCGACGACCTCGCCGACCAGGGTGTCGTACAGGTCCAGTGCCAGGCCGAGGGAGTCGAAGCCGGGACCGAGGTTGGCACTGGTGGCCGGCACCTCGACGGTCACCGGTCCCGTCACGAACCCGCTCATCGGGAGGTCAGGCCAGCCCGGCGGCCTTGGCCGCCGCGTCGACGTCGGCATCGCAGACGGTGTCCACCAGATCCGTGAAGGTGGACAGCGCGGTGTCGATGTCCTTCAGGCCGTGGCCGGTCACGGTCACCACCACCCGCTTGCCGCCGAGGTCGGCGCCCTCGGCGTGCTCCAGCAGGATGCCGGCCACACCGGCGGCGGACGCCGGCTCGACGAAGACGCCGTCGCGCGAGGCCAGGTCGCGCTGCGCCGCGAGGATCTGCTCGTCGCCGACCTTGCGGAACATCCCGCCCGACTCCTGCGCCGCGGCCATGGCAGATCCCACGAGGCGGGGTTGCCGACCCGGAGACCGTGGCCTCGGCGATCCGGATCGCCGAGGCCACGGTCTCCGGGTCGGGCACCGGGGCGCCGAGCACCAGCGGGGCCGCGCCGGCCGCCTGCCAGCCGCGCATCACCGGCGTACGGGTGGAGACGCCGTCGTCGGCGTACTCCCGATAGCCCTTCCAGTACGCCGAGATGTTGCCGGCGTTGCCCGTCGGCAGCACGTGCACGTCCGGGGCGTCGCCGAGGAAGTCGACGATCTCGAAGGAGGCGGTCTTCTGCCCCTCCAGCCGCATCGGGTTGACCGAGTTCACCAGCGCGACCGGGTAGTGCTCGGCCAGCGACCGGGAGACCCGCAGGC
>CAZTHV010000162.1:0-7627 GCA_964613165.1 uncultured Marmoricola sp. | reverse complement strand
GTGAGCCGGTTGAGCGCCTCGGCAACCTGCACGTAGGGCTCGTAGGGCGTCACCATGAAGCAGGTGTGGGTGAAGTCGGCGACCTGACGGCGTACCGCCTCCACGACCGCCGGGTCGCTGACGCCGACTGTGGTCACCGCGATGCCCGAGCCGAGGTCGATCAGGTGGTTGCCGTCGACGTCGACGACGATGCCACCGCCGGCGCGGGCCGCGAACACCGACATGGTGGTGCCGACGCCGCCGGCCACCGCGGCGGCCTTGCGCGACATCAGCTCCTGCGAGCGCGGGCCGGGGATCGGCGTGACCAGTCGTCGCTCCTGAACGATCGGCCCCGTCGTGGTTCCGGTGGCCTCTGCTACCTGCGTCCTCATGTGATCCAGTCTGGGCTCGCCACCTTATGCTGTCCAATACCTGATTCTGTTGATTCCCATGCCTAGGAGGCACCGCATGCAGCTGCGGCACGTGGAGTACTTCGTCGCCACGGTCGAGGAGGGCACGGCGAGCGGAGCGGCGGCCCGGCTGCACGTCACCCAGCCGGCGCTCTCCCGGCAGCTGCGCACCCTCGAGCACGACCTCGGCGTGACCCTGTTCGATCGCGGCGCGGGCCGGATGACCCTCAACCGGACCGGCGCGGCCCTCCTCCCGGTGGCACGGGAGCTGCTCGCGACCGCCCACCAGCTGAGCGTCGCCGCCGAGCACTGCCGGCTGGGCCGGATCGACCGACTCACCATCGCCGCGCCCACCGTCACGCTCACCGACGTGGTCTCGCCGTTCGTGGCCACGATGACCCCTGACGACCCGGTCGTCGACGTCAGGTACGGCGACGGTGAGAGCATCGAGACGATGCTCAGCGGCGGCGCCGACCTGGCCATCGGCACCCGCCGACCGCCCGAGCCGTTGCGCGCCCGGCCGCTCGCCGTCCTTCCCCTCTGGGCGTACGTCGCGCAACAGGACCCGTGGGCCGGCCGCGGCCAGGTCTCCCTGACCGAGCTGCTCACCCGGCGGATCATCGCGCTGCCCAGCACCTACACCGCCCGCGAGACCCTCGACGCCGCCGTCGCCGCGCTGGGCTCGGAGTACTCCACGCTGATGACCGCGGCCAACGGCACCATCGCCCAAGCGCTGGCCGCGGCCGGCCGCGGCGTGGCCGTGGTCTCCGACGACCCCCGCTACGACCTGGTGCCGCTGGCGATCCGCACCGGCAGCACCCCGCTCAGCATCCGCCTCTTCGCCGCCTGGGACCCCCGCGGCATCGCCACGACCACCGTCGCGGCCATCGCCTCCCGTCTCGCCGACTGGGTCGCCCTCCGCTACGGCGAAGAACGTGGGTGACCGCCGCGGATCGCCGGCTCGGATGACGGCGGGGTCTCACTCGCGCCGCGACGACGCCCCTTGGGCACCCGGCACACCGCCGACGCTACTGAGATCGAGGAGAAAGTGGATCTCGATGGCCCGGCGGCCCTCGCGCCAGTCATGTCCGAGCACCCTGCCGATGGACTCCAGTCGCTGGTACAGCGTGTTGGGATGGATCTCGAGCACCCGTGCGGTCGGGGCGTGCCGCTGGTGGTTCGCCAAGAAGGCGAGCGCCGTCGCGACCAGCGGGACGCTCTGCCGGCCCTCGGCCTCATGCAGGGGCCCGAGTACCCGCCAGTAGTGCTGGCCGAGGTCGGCGACGCCGCGCGTGCTGAGCAGCAGGCGATAGATGCCCAGGCGCTCAGCCGTTTCCACCGAGCCTCGTCGTCCGAGTGAGAAGAGCGCTTCGAGGGTCTGATTCGCTTCCCGAAAGGCCGCGCGGACTCCCGGCAGTCCGGTGGCCGGCCCGGCGAGTCCCGCGGTGCACTGCGGCCCGAGCAGCGACAGCAGGTCTTGCTCGAGCCGTTCGCAATCGGTCCGGGGCGCCAGCACGACGACCCGGTCGCCATAGCGGGCGAGTGCGGAGCCGGGGGGAAACGCGGATCGCTGCGACTCGATCCGGCTCGGCTGCCGCTCCCCCTGGCGCACCGGGGGCAGATGGACCACCGCCACCGTGTAGGGAAGCGCGAGGCTGAGCCCGGCGGCACGAACGTGCTGCTCGGCGACATCGGGGTCGTCGTTCTCCTGCGTGAGCAGCTCGATGAGCGCGCTTCCGGTGAGCCAGGCGGTGGTCTGATCAGCGATCCGCTGTCCGAGAAGGGAGAGCGCCAGCCCGGATGCCGTCTGGTCCAGCAGGCGCTGGGTGTGCGGACCGGTCGCCTCCTGGCTCACGCAGACGAGATGGCCCATCGGGTGGTCTGAGTAGATCGGGCGAACGTCGTACCAGTGCGATCTGCCACGATGAGTGCGATGAGCTGCCTTGTCGCCGCGGTCATCGAACAGGTCCGGCGGCAGCGGGTCGGGCAGCGCCGGCGGGTTGTCACCGGGTTCCACGAGATGGAGCTGGACGTTCAGGGTCGTCGCGGACTCGTCGAGTAGGCCGCCGGTGCCCAGCCCGGCGAGCAGAGTCTCGGTGATCTTTCCACTCCAGGCGATCAGCTCTTCCAGACGCGCGCGTTCGTGTGCCAGGGATTCGTTGGCCTGGCGGATCTCGCCGGTCACCTGCTGCTGGTAGGCGTCGGTCCGTGACCTGTCGATCACCACGGCGGCGTGCGCGGCGAGTGCCGAGAGAAGCGCCACCTCGTCCGGCACGAACTCCCGATGCTGCCGCTTCGCGGCGAATAGCGCCCCGATGACCGAGTCGTTCAGCAGCATAGGGACACCGAGGAGTCCCCTGATCGACTCGGTGTCGGCGGCACGATCAGCGGCGTCGTCGTGGGCGAAGGCGGCGTCCGCCCGGTAGTCGTAGGTCGCGTACGGCGCCTTGGATCTGATCAGCGAGCCGACCAGGCCACGCCCAGCAGACAGATGCAGCCCGCGAAGGTTGCCGGACACCTCGCCGGCCGTCACCTCCACCCTGACATCGTCACCGTCGACCAGGGCCAGGTAGGCCAGATCGACGCCGATCAGCAGGCGAGCCTGTTCGACGATCTCGCGAAGGAGCACCGGCAGGTCCTTCGCCGAGGAGGTCGAGGTCGCCACCTGGTGCAGCGCCGCGAGCTCGCGGCTACGTCTGCTGCTCTCGCTGAGCCGCGTCCTGAGGCTCAGTGCGTGAGCAAGGATCTCCTCGGCGACGACCGCGTCCATGCCGTGCTCGACGGCCCGCGCGCGCTGCTCCACGAAGCGCTCGACCGGCGCCTCCCGATCGAGTAGGGCGAACCACTCGCTGACGATGGTCGTCACCGCGTCGTTGCTGTGTAGAGATGCCACGAAGAAACGGTACCCCTATAGAGGCTTCCTCCATTGCAACTCCAGGCGGGCCACGACACCTTGTGGGTGTGTCCCAGTATGTGCCCCCGGCTGTGCCCGCGAATCGTTTTGTTCCCGATGACGCGCCGGTCGCTCCGGTTCGACTCCTCGCCCCAGACGGGGCTCTGCTCGCCGAGACCCCCCCACTCTCCGATGCGGAGACCACGGAAGCGTTGGAGCTGATGCACCTGTCCCGGGTCTTCGACCAACGCGCTACCAGCCTCCAGAGGCAGGGCCGCTTCGGGACCTTCTCCTCGGTGCGCGGCCAGGAGGCATCGGTGGTCGGCAGCGCGCTGGCGCTCGATCCGGCCGACGACTGGGTGGCGCCGCAGTACCGCGAGCTCCCAGCGCTGCTGCGTCAGGGCCTGCCACTGGAGTCGTTCGCGCTCTACTTCATGGGCCACCCGGCGGGCGGGAAGATTCCCGAGGGCGTCAACATGCTGCCCATCCAGATCTCGCTGGCAGCACAGCTTCCGCAGGCGGTGGGCCTCGCCTGGGGACTCCGGCTCCGTGGCAGCCAGGCCGTGGTGCTGGCGTACGTCGGCGACGGAGCCTCCTCCGAAGGCGACTTCCACGAGGCCGTCAACCTGGCCGGGGTGATGTCGGCGCCGGTGGTGTTCCTGGTCCAGAACAACGGGTGGGCCATCTCAACGCCACGTGCGCTCCAGTCGGCGGCGCGAACTCTCGCCGAGCGCGGGCCCGGCTATGGCATCGAAGGCGTCTACGTCGACGGCAACGACCTCTTCGCCGTCTACGCGACAGTGAGCGAGGCCGTCGCCAAGGCGCGTCGAGGAGAGGGACCGACCCTGATCGAGTCGCTGACCTGGCGTGCGGGCCCGCACAACACGGCCGACGACCCGACCAAGTACGTGACGCCCGAAGACGGCGTTCCCTGGGAGGGGACCGACCCCGTCACCCGCGTGGAGGCCTATCTCCATCAGCGGGGCTCCTGGAACCAGGAGATTGCCGCAGAGATCCGGCTTCGCTGCGAGAACGAGGTCGAACGCGCGCTCGACGTGGCGCTCGCCCAGCCGCCGGCCGGACCTGAGGCGCTCTTCGACCACGTGTACGCGGAGCCACCCGAGCGCCTGCTGAGCCAGCGATCCCGGTGGAGCACAGCATGAGGGGGACAGTCCGGTGCCGATGAGAACCATGATCGAGGCCATTCGCGACTCGATGACCCTGGCCATGGAGCGCGACGACTCGATCGTCGTGCTCGGGGAGGACGTCGGCGTCCTGGGCGGCGTCTTCCGGGCGACCGAGGGACTGCAGCGGAAGTTCGGGGCCGATCGGGTCGTCGACATGCCGCTCGCCGAGGGCGCGATCGTCGGCGCCGGCATCGGCCTGGCCGTAGCCGGGCTCACTCCGATAATCGAGATCCAGTTCCTCGGTTTCGGCCACCAGGCGTTCCACCAGATCTGTCAGCAGATGGCACGGATCCGCTATCGATCCCAAGGGCGCTTCTCGCTCCCGATCGTCGTACGGGCCCCCTATGGAGGCGGGGTGAGAACGCCGGAGCTCCACTCCGACGCCTTCGAAGCGCTCTACACCCACGCACCGGGGCTGAAAGTCGTGGCACCGTCGTCGGCCTACGACGCCAAGGGCCTGCTCACGGCCGCGATCGCCGACCGGGACCCGGTCTTGTTCCTCGAACCCTTGAAGGGATATCGGCTCGTCCAGGACGAAGTTCCAGACGCCGAGTACACCGTGCCGCTCGGAGCGGCGGCTGTGGTCCGCGACGGGACCGACGTCACGATCCTCTCCTGGTCGGCCGCGACCCAGCTCGCACTCAGCGCGGCCGACGATCTGGCCGCTGCAGGTATCGACGCACAGGTCGTCGATCTCCGTTCGCTGGTCCCACTCGACGTCGAGACGATCGCCGCAGCGGTCTCCTCCACCGGTCGCGCTGTCGTCGTCCACGAAGCGCCGTTGACCGGCGGTTTCGGAGCCGAGCTGACGGCGACGATCCAGGAGGAGTGCTTCTACGAGCTTCAGGCTCCGATCGTCAGGGTCACGGCGCCTGACACGCCGTACCCGCTGGCAGGCGTCGAGGACCTCTACGTACCCAGCCGGCAGAAGCTGGTCGCCGCGGTCCGCGAGCTCATGGCGGTGGCGCCGTGACGTCGGTGGAGTTTCGGCTACCGGACATCGGCGAGGGCATCGCCGAGGCGGAGGTCGTCTCGTGGCTCGTGGCGCAGGGCCAGTCGGTCCAGCGTGACGAGCCGCTGGTCCTGATCGAGACCGACAAGTCGCAGATCGAGCTGCCGTCACCGGTCGCCGGCACCGTGCGGCGACGTCATGCCGAGGAAGGGGCGACGGTCCCGGTCGGCGAGATCCTGGTGACCATCGACGCACGGGCAGCGGATGCCGCGGCCCTCGACCAGCGGGAGCCCGAACCACCGCGCGGCGACACCGGCTCGACCACGAGCCGTCCTGAGGAGCCGGAGGCCACTGACGTCCTGGTCAGAGCCAGCCCGTACGTCCGGAAGATCGCCGCACACCGGGGAATCGATCTGACGACCGTCACGGGCTCGGGTTCCGACGGACGCGTTCTCTTGGACGACCTCACCATCGCCCCGGCGAGCGGCACCGATCCCGCCCGCTCCACCGGCTCTGACTCTGACTCTGACTCTGGACCCGGCCCTCGGCCGGAGACTCGCAGGTCCGCAGCCGGCGACACGGTGATCGCACTGCGTGGCGTGCGGCAGCGGATCGCCCAGGCGATGAATCAGACGCGTTCGATCCCGCACATCACCGAGTGGCGTGAGGTCGATGCGACCAATCTGCTGGCCGCACGCGCCCTCCTGCGACAGGACCTGCCACCCGAGGACGCCTCCTTGACCGTCTTGCCGCTGCTCTTGAAGGCGGTGCTGCGGGCGCTGGCTGTGCAACCGACGATGAACGCCACCTACGACGACGAGCAAGGGCTGCTCACGGTGCGGGAGGGAGTCGCCCTGGGCATCGCGACGTCGACCCCGGACGGGCTGATCGTGCCGGTCATCCCGGATGCGCAGCAGCTCTCACTCCTGGAGCTGGCCGGTGCCGTGGAGAAGGCCGCCGAGGGAGCGCGAACCCGGTCCTCGACTCCGTCCGACTTGGTGGGGAGCAGCTTCACGGTCTCGAACTTCGGCGCCTTGGGGACCGAGTTCGGCCTCCCGCTGATCCGTCCGCCGGAGGTCGGCATCGCCGGTTTCGGACGCATCACGGACCGCGTGATCGCGGTCGACGGCCGCGCGCAGATCAGGCCCGTGCTGACCGTCGTGGCCGCGACGGATCACCGGATCAACGACGGCGCCGAGCTCGCCCGGTTCGTCAACAACGTGAGTGCAGCGATCCTAGAGCCGATCCGGCTCTTGGCGTGATGCGTCAGGGAGGGTGAAGAGTCGTGGTCGTCGGCGAGATGCCGGAAGCGGTCGATCTGCTCGTTGTCGGCGGTGGGCCGGGCGGGTACGCCGCGGCGCTGGCGGCTGCGCGGCGGGGCCGACAGGTCGTCCTGGTCGACGCGGAGGGCGAGGCGGGCCTGGGCGGGGTCTGCGTGCGCGTCGGCTGTATTCCGTCCAAGGCACTGATCGAGCTGGCCGATCATCGACATCGGGGGCGGATCTGGACGTCACGGCAGGTCGCCAGCGACGGCGGCGAGGTCGCGATGGCGGGCTTCCAGCAGTGGACGTCGGGTGTCGTCTCGCAGCTGCGGGACGGCGTGGCCGGCCTGCTGAGGAACGCCGGAGTGGAGGTGCGCCGCGGATACTTCCGGTTCACCCGAGCCGATCAGGGAGTGCTCAGCGACGGCGACGATCGACCGCCGACTCACCTACGGTTCCGGTCGTGTGTGCTCGCGACCGGGTCGAGGCCCGCCGAACTGCCCTCGCTGCCCTTCGACGGAACTCGGGTACTCAGCTCGACCGACGTGCTCGCGCTGCGGCAGCTGCCCGACGACCTCGCGGTGGTCGGCGGCGGCTACATCGGCGTCGAGCTCGGCACGGCGTTGTCGAAGCTGGGTGTGGCGGTGACCCTGATCGAGGCGTCGCCTCGGCTGCTGCCACAATCACCGGCCGAGGCCGGAGCCGCGGTGGCGCGGAGCCTGGAGACATTGGGCGCGACCGTCTTGTTGTCGCACCGCGTGGTCGCCGACGACGGGCAGCTGGTCACCGTCGAGGGGGACGGCGGCCGCTCACAAGTCAGGGCGGACCAGATCCTGATCGCGGTGGGGCGGAGGCCCAACACGGGTGATATCGGGCTGAGCGCACTGGGGGCGGAGACCGACGATGCGGGAATCCTCGAGGTCGGCCCCGATCTCATGGTCACG
>CAZTHV010000161.1:1240-7638 GCA_964613165.1 uncultured Marmoricola sp. | reverse complement strand
ACGGCGGCGCGTACGACGTGATGGGATCCAAGCACCTCGGCGCCGACATCAACCTCGCCTGGCCGACCGCGCAGATCGCGGTCATGGGCGCGCAGGGCGCGGCCAACATCGTGCACCGCAAGACGCTGGCGAAGATCAGAGACGACGGTGGCTCTGTCGACGACGTCGAGGCCAGGCGCGCGGAGCTGATCCAGCAGTACGAGGACACCCTCGCCAACCCCTACATCGCGGCCGAGCGCGGCTACGTCGACGCGGTCATCGCACCGCACGAGACCCGGGCCGAGATCGTCAAGGCGCTCCGGCTGCTGGCCACCAAGCGGGAGACGCTGCCGCCCAAGAAGCACGGGAACATCCCGCTGTGAGCCAGCTATCCAACGCAGTGAGCCAGTTTGCGAGCGAACGATCCAACGCAGTGAGCCGGCGAACCGCGCCGACGAAGGAGGCGCTGTGAGCACGTCGGACGCTCCCCTGCTCCGCGTGGTCAACCCGGACGCGACGCCGGAGGAGATCGCCGCGATCGTCGCCGTCTTCGCCGCCCTGGGGTCGCACCCGAGCGCGTCTGGATCCGGCGCTGGGCCGGTCCGCTCGCGGTGGGCCGCGCCGGTCGACCGGGTGCGCCCGATGCACCGCCCCGGCCCGGGCGCCTGGCAGGCGAACGCACTCCCCCGCTGACCATCCCGTCGTCGAGGCGGTGAGGTCGCGCCGCCTCGACGCTCTCAGGCGGTGAGCTCGAGGATCCGCAGGCCGTCGAACTTGCGGAAGTCCCGGTCGAAGGTGACCACCGTGCCGCCGTACGCCGCGGCACAGGCGGCGATGTAGGCGTCGGTGAGCAGGTTGCCTCCAGCGCCCGCCTCGAGAGCCAGCCGCACGAACTCGTCGATCGTGCGCGAGCTCGCCGCGAAGCTCAGGTACGTCGGGTGCAGCATCATCGCCTCGGCGAACAGCCACGCGTCCTTGAAGCCGGCCGGGGTCTCGAAGGCCCGCCGGTCCGTCACGATCCGAGTGAAGGCGAGCCAGACCACGTCCGGAACAGTGAACGGCTCACCACGCCGGCGCGATTCGGTCCACCACGTCGCCGCCACGTGATGGTGGCCATGATCGGCCCGGAAGATCGCAATGAGCACGTTGACGTCGATGACGTTCACGACACGCTCTTGGTGACGAGTGCCCTGAGAGCCGCGATCTCCTCATCTTCGATGGCGTCCAGCATCGAGGCATTGCTGGTCGGATCGATGCCCGGCCGCAGTCCGGTGACGCCGTCGAACACCGGCAGCGGCGGACCGTCGGCCGGGTCGACGGCCTGCTGAGCCAGGTAGTGCCGCACCGCGACCTCGATGAGGTCCCCGAGCGTGCGGCGCTCGTCCTCGGCCCGCTGCTTCAGCGTGCGCAGCAGACCCTCCTCGATGTTGATCGTGGTACGCACGTGATGACCCTAGCATCACCACACGCGCATCGCCCGCATCACTGCAGTGGTCCCGCCCGACGGTTAGCCTTCGTTCGTGCCGACGCCCCGCCTGATCCTCGCCTCCGCCTCCCCCGCCCGGCTCTCCACACTGCGCGCCGCCGGCCTCGACCCGGAGGTGGTCGTCAGCGGCATCGACGAGGACGGCGTCGAGGCCGACTCGCCTTCCGAGCTGGCACTCAAGCTGGCTCAGCTCAAGGCGGTCGCGGTGGCCGCCGGCAACCCCCGGGCCCTGGTCATCGGCTGCGACTCGGTCCTGGAGCTCGATGGCGAGGTGCTGGGCAAGCCGGCCGACGCCGCGGACGCCATCGCCCGCTGGCAGCGGATGCGCGGGCGCGCGGGCGTGCTGCACACCGGGCACTGCGTGATGGACACCCACCGCGAGGTCTGGCTGGGCCGGTCGGCGGCCACACAGGTCCGGTTCGCCGACATCACCGACGAGGAGATCGACGCCTACGTGGCCAGCGGGGAGCCGCTGAGGGTCGCCGGCGCCTTCACCATCGACGGTCGCGGCGCGGCGTACGTCTCGGGGATCACCGGCGACCCACACAACGTCGTGGGCATCTCGGTGCCGCTGCTCCGGTTGATGTTCGCCGAGCTCGGCTTCGTCTGGCACGAGCTCTGGGCCGACTGACGCCGGCCCGGCGGCTACTCGACCGGCAGCCCGAGCCCCCGCGCGATCAGCATCCGCTGCACCTCCGAGGTGCCCTCGCCGATCTCCAGGATCTTGGCGTCGCGGTAGAACCGGGCAACCGGGTACTCCTCCATGAAGCCGTAGCCGCCGAAGACCTGGGTGGCGATCCGGGTGCCGGTGACCGCGGCCTCGGTGGCGTAGAGCTTGGCCACCGACGCCGCCTGCTTGAAGGGGCGCGCGTCCACACCCGCGTCCTTCATCGCGGCGGCCTCGTAGGTCAGCGCGCGGGCGGCCCGGAGCATCACCTCGAGATCGGCGATCTGGAAGGCCACCCCCTGCTTGCGGCCGATCGGCCCGCCGAAGGTCTGCCGCTGGCCGGCGTACTCCACGGTGAGGTCGACGCAGGCCTGGAGGCAGCCCACCGCGAGCGCGGCGATCGCGACCCGGCCGTCGTCGAGAGTGGCCAGGAACTGCGCGAAGCCACGGCCGCGCTCGCCGAGCAGGTGGTCCTCGGGCACGCGAGCGTCCGTGAAGGTGAGCGGGTGCGTGTCGGAGATGTGCCAGCCGAGCTTGTCGTACGCCGGCTCGGCGACGAAGCCCGGCGTGCCGGTGGGGACGATGATCGTGGAGATCTCCGGTCGTCCATCGGCGTCCCCGGTCCGTGCGGTCACGGTGACCAGCGAGGTGATCTCGGACCCGGAGTTGGTGATGAACTGCTTGGCGCCGTTGACCACCCACTGGCCGTCCACCAGATCGGCGCGGGTACGGGTGGCGCCGGCGTCGGAGCCCGCGCCGGGCTCGGTCAGCCCGAACCCGGCCAGCGTCCGCCCGGCGATGAGGTCGGGCAGCCAGGCCTCCTTCTGCGCGGCCGTGCCGTAGGTGAGGATCGGGTTGATGCCCAGCCCGACGCCCGCCTCCAGGGTGATCCCGATGGACTGGTCGACCCGGCCGAGCTCCTCGATCGCCAGGCACAGCGAGGTGGACGGCCCGTCCTCGTCGGCGATCCCGGCCCCGCCGTACTCCTCGGGCGAGGTCAGGCCGAAGAGACCGAGATCCCCCATCGCCCGGACCACATCGACCGGGAAGTGGTGGTCGCGATCCCACTGCGCGACGTGAGGCGCGATCTCGCCCTCGGCGAACTCGCGGACGGTACGACGGAACGACTCGTGCTCGGGTGACAGCGCCATGCCGGCATCATAGCGAAACTGGTTAGCGTTTGTTAACCACGCCGGACTCCGACCGGGCCAGCGCCTCGGCCACCGCGTCGTCGATGGCGGCAGCCACGGCAGCGCGCCGCCGAACGCGGAGTCGGACCACCCCGAGGCCGGCGGCCACCAGAACGGCGAGCACGCCCACCTGGCCCACCGGCACGCCCCAGGTCGTGCCCGCGCCGACCGCCACGGGTGGCCGCGGGATGTCGCCCGCCTGGTCCAATGTGGACGCCGCGGGCGCCAGCCGGATCTGCGCCCGGAGTCGTCCCGCCGGCCAGACTCCCGGGACCGTCGCGGTGAGCGTCCGCGAGCTGCCGGGCAGCAGCTCGGGAAGGTCCGCCGGGTGGCTGGTCGACCCGAACAGACCGAACGGCCCGGCCACCCTCACGGACTGGCGTGCCTGCAGCCGGACGTTGCCGGTGTTCACGACCGTGTACCGGACCGTCGCCGTCCCCGGCGACCATGGCTTCCAAGTGCCGTCGTAGTCCACCCGGACCCCGCTCACCGCGAGGGCGGGAGCGAGCTCGCCGGCCACCCGGACGTAGATCCGGGTGCCGATGCGACGCTCCACGCCGACTCCCTGGTCGGCCTCGGTCACCAGCGAGGTGACGATGCCACCGGTGTGATCGCCGGGCGTCGCGTCCACGGGGACCTCGAGCGTGAACGGCACCGATACCTCGCTGTGCGGCGGCACGACCACCCGGCCGCGCTTCAGCGTGATCCACGAGCCGACGTCGGCCGGCTCCTCGTCAGCGGCGAGCAGATCGAGGCCACCGGCCTCGGTGGTGAAGGCGTCGCTGGCGTAGACCCCGAGCCGCAGCGGCCGGTCGCTGCGGTTGAGCACCTCGATGGCGTCGCGCAGCCTGCCGCCCGGCTCGGCCCGGTAGCCGAACCGGGAGCGGCCGGTGCCGACGTCGTTGTCGGCCGGCCTGGTCCCCCAGCTCACAGTGGCGTCGTCGTCCACGGTCTGGACCGGTGCGGCGGCGGCAGGCGCAAGCAGTCCGGCCCAGCCGAAGCCGGCCCAGAGAAGGCCGGCACAGAGGGTCAGGACGACGCCCGTGGCGAGGCGGCGTACGGGATGGGTCACGACAAGGGTCCTTCGGGTCGGGGAGGGCCCGCCGGGTGAGACACCACCCGGCGGGCCCAGGGTCGAGCTCCCGGCGTCAGCCGATCGCGGTGATCGTCAGCAGGGCGCTGTAGGTGCCCGGGTCGGTCTCGGCCGGGACCCGCAGGTCCAGGTCGGCACCGAGCCGGGCCGAGCCGGCCTCGTGGCCGTCCGCACCGGTGGCGAGCACGCGCGAGACGGACAGACCGTCACCGCCGATGTGCCCCGAGGCGATGGGACCACCCGCGTCCGCTCCGGCCCCTGCCTCGAGGACCACCGGGGTCCAGCCGAGAAGCGCGCCGCTGAACGACTGGGCCCCGGCGAAGAAGTCCCCGGCCTGACCCGAGACGCTCCAGGAGTTGGCCTGGTTGCTCCGGGTGTCGGTCACCACGACGGGCTTCAGCTGCCCGGTCGCCTGGTGGTAGGCGCCCTGGTTGACCAAGGTGCCCATGTCGACGGTCCGGTCGGTCGCGTCGATGGTCCACACCAGCTCGCCGCCCGCCTGCTCGGGCACCGTGGCGACGATCTGCTGCTGCCCCTCACCCGCGGTTGCGGCGGAGAAGGTGATCGGCGTGAACGTCTCGTAGCCGGCCTCGGCCGCCCCGGAGCCCGCGTAGGTGTAGATGCCGTAGTTGCCCGCGCTCGAGGCGTTGACCGACCCCCAGGCCGCCTTGACGTTCAGCGTCGCGGTGAAGCTGCCGTCGGGGTCCAGCTCGATGGCGCCGGCGTTGGCGCCGCCGATCGTGGCCATGTTGTCGGCCAGCACCGCCCACTTCGTGCCGCCCTGGGCCGCAGGCAGGCCGACGCGCGCCGAGCTCGGTGCGTCCGCCGAAGGCTTCCAGCTGTCGGCGAACTTGCCGAACACCACGTAGACGCCCGCCGGCTTGCCCGACAGCGGCGGCCGGGTCCCGAGCACGGTGGGCGTGAAGCCGGTGCCGGTCACCGTGACCGTGTCACCGGCGGGGTTCACCGCGGTCTTGGAGACGCTGACCGAGCCGTCCGGCTGCGCCGGAGTGCTCGTGCCCTCCAGCTCGGCCGACGCGGTGAAGTCGTCGAGCGGGTCGCCGGCGCTGTACAGCGGGACGGCCTCGGCACCTTGCGGGGTCAGCGTGACGCCGGTCGCCGAGACCGTCGCCTCGTCGTCCTCGACGGTCACCGAGACGGTGCTGCTGGTCGCGAGCGGGATCTGCGTGTTCACGTGGTGACCGGCCTGGAAGTTGCCGAAGTCCTCGGTCACGTCATAGACCGTGTCGGCGTAGATCGTCGCCGTGGTGCCGCTGACGACCACCCTCGGGTTCTTGATCTGGATCTGGAAGTAGTGGCTGGGGAAGTTGAACGACACTCCTCCGGTGGTCGCCACCTCCACATCGGTGGTGCCGTCCACCGAACCGGACTGGGCGGGGAAGACGTAGGGGCGCTTCGCCTCCGCCACCGTCGTCGGCACGGCCGGGCCGGCCGGGTCGAACGTCGCCGGCGCGATGAGCGTGATCCGCTCGGCGATCGGCAACGCGCCGATCGGCGGCAGCGCCGCCGTCTGGTTGCCCACGTAGTTGCGGAAGCTCTCCTTGAACCCCCAGTGCAGCGATCCGTCGCTCACCGTCGTGTCGGCGTGAGCCGGAGCGATCCCCGCCAGGGCGGTCGCGGCTCCCGTCGCCAGCGTCACCGCGCCGGCGACCAGCCACGTCACCCGGCGGCGACGCACTCGTGTCCTGTCCATCGTGTGTCGATCTCCTTCGTCATTCCCCCGTGCCACCTAACTTAGGTTGCCCTAATTAAGGTAAGCCTTCCCTTATTTTAATTGCCACGCGCCTGTCCGCGGGCTGAGATCGCCGCTCCGGCGCGAAGCGCGACGACAGCCGCGTCAGGGGCAGGGATGGCGGCTGGCTAGAGTGCGGGCATGTACAAGGCGATGCTGGCTCTGCACCTGCTCACCGCGATCTTCGCGATCGGCCCGGGGCCGTTCGCCTTGCGGATGCGCTGCAACGT
>CAZTHV010000161.1:553-1230 GCA_964613165.1 uncultured Marmoricola sp. | reverse complement strand
TCTCCACCCTGGTGGTGATCGTCGGCTTCGGCCTGATGTCCGCCCCGACCCCTGGGCCGACGGCCCCACGGCGAAGTTCACCGAGCCGTTCATCTGGCTCTCCCTGATCCTGTGGCTGATCGCCGCGGTGATCAGCCTGACCCTGGTCGTTCCGACGCTGGAGAAGGCCACCGACCGGATCAATGCGGGCGAGGCGGTCGCGGACCTCACCGGACGGGTTGCCGCCGGCGGTGGGGTGATCGCGCTGCTGTTCACCGTGATCGTGGTGCTGATGGTCTACCGCCCCGGCAGCTGACGGCGAGGTCGCGACGACCTCCACTCCACATGGTGGCCGCGGCGAGCCCGCCGTCGACCGGGCAATAGACTCCGGCTCGGACCGCAGTCGTGAAGGAGTGAGTGTGCCCGAGATCAAGCCGCTGCAGAAGGTTCTCGTCGCCAACCGGGGCGAGATCGCGGTGCGCGTCATCCGCGCCTGCAAGGACGCCGGCATCGGCAGCGTCGCCGTGTACGCCGACCCGGACCGGGACGCGGTCTTCGTGCGGCTCGCCGACGAGGCGTACTCCCTGGGCGGCTCCACTCCCGCGGACTCCTACCTGGACATCGAGAAGATCATCCGGATCGCGACGGACGCCGGTGCCGATTCGGTGCACCCCGGCTACGGCTTCCTGGCCGAGAAC
>CAZTHV010000161.1:0-543 GCA_964613165.1 uncultured Marmoricola sp. | reverse complement strand
GAGGCGCTCGGCGACAAGGCCAAGGCCAAGCACATCGCCCAGAAGGCCAACGCCCCGCTGGCTCCGGGCACGAAGGACCCGGTCGAGGGCGCCGAGGAGATCGTCGAGTTCGCCCGGGCCCACGGGCTGCCGGTCGCCATCAAGGCCGTCTTCGGCGGTGGCGGCCGCGGTCTCAAGGTGGCCCGCACCCTGGAGGAGATCCCCGAGCTCTACGAGTCGGCCGTCCGCGAGGCGGTCACCGCCTTCGGCCGCGGCGAGTGCCTCGTGGAGAAGTTCCTCGACCGCCCCCGTCACGTCGAGACCCAGTGCCTGGCCGACCAGCACGGCAACGTGGTGGTGGTCTCCACCCGCGACTGCTCGCTGCAGCGCCGCCACCAGAAGCTGGTCGAGGAGGCGCCCGCGCCGTTCCTCACCGACGACCAGGTCGCCCGGCTCTACGAGTCCTCCAAGGCGATCCTCAAGGAGGCCGGCTACGTGGGTGCCGGGACGTGCGAGTTCCTGGTCGCCAGGGACGGCACCATCTCGTTCCTCGAGGTCAACACC
>CAZTHV010000160.1:2710-7667 GCA_964613165.1 uncultured Marmoricola sp. | reverse complement strand
CAGGTTGACGCCGGTGGAGGCGACGAAGTCCCGCGCGACCTGCTCCGCCTCGCCCTTGCGCAGCAGCCCGTGGTCGACGAAGACGCAGGTCAGTCGCTCGCCGATCGCCCGCTGGACGATCGCGGCGGCCACCGCCGAGTCGACCCCGCCGGACAGGCCGCAGATGGCCCGGCCCGGCCCGACCTGCTCGCGGATCCGCTCGATCTGCTCCTCGACGATGTTGACCATCGTCCAGGTGGGCCGGCAGCCGGCGATGTCGTACAGGAAGTGCTCCAGCACCTGCTGGCCGTGCTCGGAGTGCAGCACCTCGGGGTGCCACTGCACGCCGGCCAGCCGGCGCGAGGTGTCCTCGAAGGCGGCCACCGGCGTGGCCTCGGTGCTGGCCAGCACGGTGAAGCCCGCCGGCGCCCGGGCGACCGAGTCGCCGTGGGACATCCAGACGCTGTGCTCGGCCGGCAGGTCGGCCAGCAGCCTGCCCGGCTCGATCACCTGGACCGGCGTACGCCCGAACTCGGAGGTGCCGGTGCGGGCGACCTCACCGCCGAGCGTCTGGGCCATCGACTGGAAGCCGTAGCACATCCCGAAGACCGGCACGCCGCCGTCGAAGAGCGCGGGGTCGACCCGGGGCGCTCCCTCGGCGTACACGCTGGAGGGACCTCCGGAGAGGATGATCGCCTGCGGCTGCTTGGCCAGCATCTCGGCCAGCGGCGTCGAGTGCGGCACGATCTCGGAGTAGACCCGCGCCTCACGGACCCGGCGGGCGATGAGCTGGGCGTACTGGGCTCCGAAGTCGACGACGAGGACGAGATCGTGGTCGGTCAACACGGTGCCTTCCGATGGGCCATCTCCGGAGTTCGGAGGTCGAGCCCGGAGTCTATCGACCGCCGGCGGCGCAAACGCTCCGGCCCAGATGTGCCGAAGGGCCCGGACACGACTCAGGACACGACTCAGGGCCCGGCCGGGGAGGGGGGTGGCCGGGCCCTGAGTGTCCACGTTGCGTGAACCTGCCGAGATCGGGTCTGGGAGGGAGCGTTGCACCCGATCTGCCTTTCACAACGAGGCGCGAGTGACCGGGTTATGCACCCGGCCGAACAATTTCCGGGCCCAGGGCCCGCACCCGCCGCTCATCCCGCCCACGATGGCCGAGCCGGCTCAGCCGACCGAGACGATCGGCAGCCGCAGCGCCCCGGGGGCGTCGGCCGGAACGGCCGGGTCCCGGGGCACCACCGGGTCGATCCGCTGGTACTCCGAGCCGAGGCCCGGCCGCGGGTCCGGCTCGCCCTTGTTGGGCCAGTAGGACATCGCCCGCTCCGCCTGGGCGGTGATCGTCAGCGACGGGTTCACTCCCAGGTTGGCCGAGATCGCCGAACCGTCGACGACGTGCAGACCTGGGTGGCCGTAGACGCGCTGGTAGGGGTCGATGACGCCGGTCTCCGGGGAGTCGCCGATGGTGCAGCCGCCGATGAAGTGCGCGGTCAGCGGCCGGTTGAACGGCTCGCCGATCGAGCCGCCCGGGGTGCCGCCGATGATCTCCGCCATCCGGCGTACGGCGCGGTTGGCCACCGGGATCCAGGTGGGATTGGGCGCGCCGTACCCCTGCCGCGAGGTCAGGTAGCGCTTGCCGGTGCCCGGGATCGGCCTGGTGAAGGTGGTGATCGAGTTGTCCACGGTCTGCATCACCAGCACGATCACGGTGCGCTCGGACCAGTGCTTGAAGTCGTAGAGCTCCCGGATGTTGGCGCGCTGTGCCCACATCTCCCGCAGCCAGGTCCGCCAGCGCGGCTCGGCGTCGTCGTCGTCGGTGAGCACGGTCTGCATCAGCGACATGAAGTTGCTGCCCTTGCCGTAGCGCACCGGCTCGATGTGGGTGTGCTCGTCGGGGTGGAAGGAGGAGGTGATCGCCACGCCGCGGGAGTAGTCCACGGTCGAGTCCGGCGGCGCGATCGCGCCGAGGATCGACTCGGAGTTGGTCCGGGCCAGGTGGCCGAGCCGGTCGGAGAGGTGCGGCAGGTGACCCTCGTCCTTCATCCGGTGCAGCAGCCGCTGGGTGCCCAGCGCGGCGGCGGAGACGATCACCTGCTCCGCGGTGAAGGTACGCCGGGACGTCGCGGTGTCGCGCTTGGCCTTGGTGAACCTCGCCCGGACCTCGTACCCACCCCCCGGCAGCGGGGTGATCCGGGTGACCGTGGTCAGGGGCATCACCCGGGCCCCGCGCGACTCGGCGAGGTAGAGGTAGTTCTTGGCCAGGGTGTTCTTGGAGTTGTGCCGGCACCCGGTCATGCACTCGCCGCACGCCCGGCACGGCACCCGGTCGGGCCCGGCGCCGCCGAAGAACGGGTCCGCAATCGTGTCGTGGTGGGTCTGGCCGGGACCGCCGAAGAAGACGCCGACCGGAGTGGGGTGGTAGGTCTCGCCGACGCCCATCTCCTCGGCAACCTGCTTCATGATCGCGTCCGAGGGCGTCTTCAGCGGGTTCTCCACCACGCCGAGCATCCGCTTGGCCTGCTCGTAGTACGGCGCCAGCTCGGACTTCCAGTCGGTGATGTGCGCCCAGGACGGGTCGGAGTAGAAGGGGTCCAGCGGCTCGTACAGCGTGTTGGCGTACACCAGCGAGCCGCCGCCGACGCCGGCGCCGGAGATGATCAGGCAGTCCTTGAGCGTGTCGATGCGCTGGATGCCGTAGCAGCCGACCTCGGGACGGAAGAGGTAGCGCTTGACGTCCCAGGAGGTCTCCGGGAAGTCCTCGTCGCGGAAGCGTGCCCCGGCCTCCAGGACGGCGACGCGGTAGCCCTTCTCGGTGAGCCGCAACGCGCTGACGGAGCCCCCGAAGCCCGAGCCGACGACGATGACGTCGTAGTCGAAGTGCTGGATCTGCTCGCTTCGCTCGCCGTCGCTCACGCGCGGCCCAGCTTCTTCATCATCCGGAGGCTGAACGTCATCATCGTGGCGTACTGCTCGTCGGTCAGCCCGAACTGCGGGGAGAAGCGCAGCAGCGCCTGCGAGGCGACCGCCTGGGACTCGGTGTAGCGATGGATGCCCTCGCTGCCCTGGCGCCGGCCCATCCCGGACTGGCGCATGCCGCCCATCGGGGTGTCCACGCTGGCGAAGGTGGCGCCGAACGCCTCGTTGATGTTGACCGTGCCGCACTTGATCTGCCGGGCGATGATCCTGGCCCGGCCGGTGTCGCGGCTGTAGATCGAGGCGTTGAGCCCGTAGTCGCCCTCGTTGGCGCGGGCGATCACGTCGGCCTCGTCGTGGAAGCGGTAGAGGCTGATCACCGGGCCGAAGGTCTCCTCGCCGAAGCAGGCCATCTCCGGCGTGACGCCCTCGAGAATGGTCGGCTCGTAGTAGTACGGGCCGAGGTCGGGGCGGGCCTTGCCACCGGCGAGCACGGTCGCGCCCTGGGCGACGGCGTTGTCGACGTGGGCGGTCACCGTGTCGAGCTGGTCCTGGCTGATCAGCGAGCCCATGTCGCTCTCCCAGTGACGGCCCACGGAGAGCCGCATCGCCTTGGTGGCAGCCACGAACTTCTCCTTGAACCGGTCGTAGACCTGGTCGGCGACGAACATCCGCTCGGTGGAGACGCACAGCTGGCCGGCGTTGGAGAAGCAGGCCCGGACGGCGCCCTCGGCCGCCTTGTCCAGGTCGGCGTCACGCAGGATCAGGATCGGGTTCTTGCCGCCCAGCTCCAGGGAGCAGCCGATCAGCCGGTCGGCGCACTGCCGGGCGATGATCTTGCCGGTCGCGGTCGACCCGGTGAAGCAGATGTAGTCGGAGCGCTCGATCATCGGGGTGCCGAGCTCGCGGCCGGGGCCGGCGATGACGTTCCACAGGTCAGCCGGGAAGCCGGCCTCCTCCAGCAGCGAGGCGCCCAGCAGCGCGCTCAGCATCGTCTGGGCGTCGGGCTTGGCGACGACCGCGTTGCCCGCCAGCAGCGCCGGGATGCCGTCGCACAGCGCCATCGTGAACGGGTAGTTCCACGGCGAGATGATCCCGACGACGCCCTTGGGGACCCGGTTGACCTCGGCAGGGGTCAGGCCGGGGATGACCCCGATGCGGCGCTGGGTGTCGAGGTGCTGGTGCGCCGTACGCGCGTAGTAGCGGGCGGTCAGCGCGATGTGCAGCGGCTCGTCGAAGGCGTGCTTGCGGGCCTTGCCGGACTCCCAGCAGATCAGGTCCATGATCTCGTCCTGGCGGTCTAGGACGATGTCGTGCAGCCGCAGCAGCATCGCCGCGCGGTCATCGATCGAGACCCGCTGCCAGGCCTCCTGCGCGCGCCGCGCCCGCGCGAACGCCTCGGCGACGTCGTCGGCGCTGGACTGCGGGATCACACCCAATGGCTGGCCCGTCGCCGGCGCGTAGACGGGCACGCCCTGGCCGGTGCTGGAGACGATCCGGACGGTCAGCGCGGTGAGGTAGGCCTGGTCGAACGCGTACGACGCCCGGGGGTCGTGCTCGGGGTCGGCGGGAAGGGTCGAGGGGTTCACGCTCATGTCCGGCAGAGTAGACCCGCCGGTAACTTGACACAATAGGGCTTGGTGTAAACCAGCCGCGTTCTCAAGCCTCGTCGCGGTCCGCCCACTCGATCAGCGGCGCGATGTCGAAGACGTGATCGTCGATGTCGTGGTGGAGATCGCCGAGGTCGGCGTACCGGTCGGGCATGGTGGCGATGGTGAAGTCGCCCGGCTCGCAGTCGTCGATCTCCTCCCAGGAGATCGGTGCCGAGACGGTGCCCTCGGGGTTGCCGCGCACCGAGTACGCCGCCGCGATGGTGTGGTCGCGGGCGTTCTGGTTGTAGTCGACGAAGAGGTCGGCCGGGTCACGGTCCTTGCGCCACCATTCGGTGGTCACCAGGTCGCAGCGGCGCTCGACCTCGCGGGCGAAGGCCAGCGCTGCCCGGCGTACGCCCTTGTGATCGCGGTCGGGGCGGATGCGCACATAGACGTGCATGCCCTTG
>CAZTHV010000160.1:0-2700 GCA_964613165.1 uncultured Marmoricola sp. | reverse complement strand
CTCCGCGTCGGCGCGACGGCTGTTCCAGGGGTGGAGCTCCACGGTGCTCATCTGCACCGCCCAGGCCACCTGCGCCACCTCGGTGACGCAGAGCTCGTCGGCGGTGCGCTTCCAGCGCGGGAAGAACACCTCGACGGTCTCCACCCAGGGCGGCGCGCCCTTGGGCAGCCGCTTCTGGTGCACCTTCTCTCCGGTCACCCCGGTCGGGAACCGGTGCAGCATGCACGGCCGCTCGCGCAGCGCGTTGACGATGCCGTCGCCGACGGCCAGGTAGTACTCGATCAGGTCGAGCTTGGTCTCGCCGCGTGCCGGGAAGTACACCCGGTCCGGGTTGGTCACCTTCACCACCCGGTTGTCGATCTCCAGCTCGATCGCCTCGGCCATGAAGCCCATCCTGCCCGAGGCGACGCACGGCGGACGTACGCGCCGCCTCGGGCAGGCCCCTCAGGCCTTGGCGTAGTTCGAGGCACCCCACCAGTCGACGACGACAGCGGGCTCGTCGCCGACCACCCAGGCGTCGTGTCCCTGGGGCAGGGCAGTGACGTCGCCGGGGCCGGCGTCGAACTCGGTGCCGTCGGCCATCACCACGTGGAGGACGCCCTGGACGTGGTACTGGAAGTGCGGCGCCTCGCAAAGGTCGGTGCCGGCGATCGGCTTGACGTGATCGGACCAGCGCCAGCCCGGCTGCAAAGTGAGCCGGCCGATCTCACTGCCGCCGATCGTCACGAGATCGACGACACCTCGCTCGAAGGATCTGGTCTCGTCGGGTCGGCCGAAGCTCTTCTGCTCGGCCATCGTCGCGGTACTCATCGGCTCTCCTCGGGGTCGGGTGCGATCGCGGTGTGTCGCACGTTCGACCGAGCGTGGTACGGCGCCCTTGCAGTGTCCTTGCAGCGTGGGCGCGTCAGCGCCGGCGGCAGTAGGATCGGCGGGTGGGCACCCAGTCGGTGCACGTGCTCGGCGAGCTCTCCGTCGACGGTGTCGACGTGCGCGCCCGACTCGACCGCAAGGCCCGACGCCTGGTCCGGCTGCTCGCCCTCGCCGGCGGTCGCGCCGTACCCACCGACGCGCTCATCGAGGCGCTCTGGCCGGACCGGGCACCGGCTCGACCCGGCGATCAAGTCGCCGTCCTGGCCAGTCGCACTCGTCGCGTCCTCGGCCGGGAGTCGGTCGAGCACGGCGACCACGGCTACCGGCTCCGCGCGGTCACCGACCTGGACGAGCTGGCCGAGCTGGTCACCGAGCTGGAGCGGCGGCGCGGGGCCCGGGAGCACAGCGGCGCCGCGGCCACGGCGCGGATCACCCTGGCCCTGGTCCGAGGACCGCTTCCCGAGCCGGGCGGCGACGCGGACTGGGTGCTCGCCGACCACGCCGCGGCAATCCGGCTGGTCCGCCGGGCACGGCAGCTCGCCGCGGAGTCGCTCGTGGACGTGGGTGCCTGGCCGGAGGCGCTGGACCTGGCCAGTGCGGACCTGCTCACCGATCCCTACGACGAGACCGCGGTACGCACCGTGATGCGAGCCCAGACCCTGGCCGGACGGCCCGGGGAGGCGCTCACCGCGTACGCCGCCCTGCGGCGCACCCTGGCCGAGGACCTCGGAGCGGATCCGGCACCGGAGACCAGCGCCCTGAACACCGCCATCCTGCGCGGCGAGATGGCACCCGCCATGGCCGGACTGATCCCCCATCGCCTGGTCGGGAGGACCAGTCAGTCGGCGCACCTGGACGCGCTCGTCGGCCGGGCCGTCGAGACCGGACTGCGCGTCGCGGTGGTCACCGGCGAGGCGGGCATCGGCAAGACCACGCTGCTGCGGTCGTGGGCCGGGACCCGCCTGGCCGCCGGAGACACCGTGCTCGCGGGTGCCTGCGGGCCGCTGGATCGGGCGGCTCCGCTGGACGTGGTGCTCTCCGCGATCGGCGACCACCTGCGCGCCTCCCCCGACCCCGAGCGGCTCCTCGCCGACGACACCGGCGTCCTCGGCCGGCTCGTGGGCGTGGTGAGCGACGGCACGCGAGCCGCGACCGCCGATCCGGTGCTGGGCCCGGCGACGCTCTACTCGGCGGTGACCTCGGTGCTGACCAGGATCGCCGGTGACCGCGGCGCGGTGCTGGTGATCGACGACGCCCACCTGGCCGGGCCCGCCCTGGCCGACTGGCTGGCATTCGCCCGGCGGCGCCTGCCTCCGCTCCTCGTCGTGGCGGCCGTCCGTCCCGCCGAAGGCACGCCGCTGCCGGCGACCGACGCCATCGGTCTAGGGCCGCTCGACCTGGCCCAGACCGCCGAGCTGGTCGGCGCGGCTCGCGCCGAGGAGCTGCACGCCCGCTCCGGCGGGCACCCACTCTTCCTCACCGAGCTCGCCGACAGCTCCGGCGCCGACCTGCCCGCGTCCCTGGTCACGGCCGTCGTACGTCGCTGCGAGGAGCTCGGCCCGGCGGCGCAGATCGTCCGCGCGGCCGCGATACTCGGCACCTCCGTCGACATCGAGATCCTCGCCTCGGTGCTCGCTCGCCCGGCGCTGGAGGTGCTGGCCGCTGTCGAGACGGCGGCCGAGCGCGGCCTGCTGACCGAACGCGCCGGACACTTCGCCTTCCGACACGACCTGGTCCGGGAGGCGCTGCTGTCCGACACCGGTGCGAGTCGTGCAGCCCTCCTCCACCGGCGTCGGGTCGCTGGTCCAGCGCGACGGCCGTGCGCCGGTG
>CAZTHV010000159.1:0-7677 GCA_964613165.1 uncultured Marmoricola sp. | reverse complement strand
TGCTCCTGGAGGTTGTGACCCACCCCGGGGATGTACGCCGTGACCTCGACGCCGCTGGACAGGCGCACACGGGCGACCTTGCGCAGGGCGGAGTTCGGCTTCTTCGGGGTGGTGGTGTACACGCGGGTACAGACCCCGCGGCGCTGGGGCGAGCCCTTGAGCGCAGGCGTCTTGTTCTTCGACACCTTGTCCTGGCGGCCCTTGCGGACCAACTGCTGAATGGTGGGCACCTGGTGGTTCCCTTTCTTGATCTGCTCTCACGCAGCGGCGCTCTGCCGAAGCGGTGATCGTGCTCTCGGGGAACGACCGCCGGTGAGCCGGCGGCAGGTGCCCGAACGACGCCGTGACCTCTGTGATTGCGCACGAGGGCACGCGTCAACGCCTGGGGAGCCCAGACATGCGAACCGAGATTACCGGTTGGGTGGTAACCCGGTCAAAACGAGAGGTCCCGCAGGTGGGGGCTGCCGTCGCGCAGCAGGCATTCGACCCACCTATGGGGCCTCTTGGCTCACCATAGCTCCAGCGAGCGGAGCAGGATGCCGGCGGCATCGTCCTCGCCGACCTCGCGAGGGGCCGTGGCGAGGAGCCGCTGCTGCTTCATCGACCCGTCGACCAGATCCGGCACATCCGCGGCGGAGTAGCCGACGGCCTGCAGTCCGTTGGGGATGCCGATGTCGCGCATCAGGTCGGCCAGCACGCCCGGGAGCGCGTCCGGGCCGTCGTACCCATGGCTGGGGGCGAGCAGCTCAGCCGCGCCGCAGGTGCCGCCCCGGGTCGGCCTCGAACGTCCACCGGAACGCCTCCGGCGCGGTCAGCGACACCGCCACGCCGTGCGGCACGATCGGCTCACCGGCCGGGTAGCCGTCGGGGCGGAAGTCACGCACCCGGCCCGCGATCGGGTAGGCGTTGGCGTGCGGGATGTGGACGCCGGCGTTGCCGAAGCCGAGCCCGGCGAAGGTCGCCGCCATCGCCATCCGCTCGCGCGCCTCGGCGTCGTCGCCGTGCCGCACGGCCTGCCGGAAGGAGCCGGCCAGCAGCGACATCGCCTTCTCCGACCACAGGTCCGAGATCGGGTTGGCGCCGCAGTAGGGCACCCGCTGCTCCGGCGGCTTCCGCTCGTACGACGTGTACGGCCGGGCGGTGTAGCTCTCCAACGCGTGACACAGGATGTCCATTCCTGCGGCCGCGGTGACCCCGGCCGGCTGCGTCATCGTCAGGGCCGGATCCACCACCGCGAGGGTCGGGCGCAGCATCGGGTGGCTGATCCCGGTCTTGACCCGCAGGGCGAGCACGTCGAGCACGCAGATCGTGGTGGACTCCGCGCCGGTGCCCGTCGTCGTGGGCACCGCGACCAGGGGCTTCAGTGGGCGCTCGGGCGCCTGGGCCCGGCCGACCGGCGCGTTGACGTAGTCCATCAGCTCGCCGTCGTTGGTGGTCAGCAGGTTGACCGCCTTGGCCGTGTCGATGCTCGACCCGCCGCCGACCGCGACGAAGGCGTCCCACGGGCCGGTCTCCCGCGCGAAAGCCACGGCCGCCTCGAAGCTGGCGTCGGTCGGCTCCACGTGGACCCCGTCGAAGACCGCGGTCTCGATGCCGAAGCCGTGCAGCTGCTCGGCGATCCGCTGGGGATGCCCGGTCGCGGCGACCCCGGGGTCGGTGACCACGAGCACCCGGCGCACGGCGTACCGACTGAGGTCGTAGCCGATCTCCTCCGCGGCGCCCGTCCCGAACTTCAGGCCCGGCGATGCGTAGGTGAAGACGGTCTCGCTCACGACGCCCAACCTAGGGCATGCCGGGCGGACCCCAACCTGCTGCGACGGCCAGGACCGTCAGCCAAGCCCCAGTCCGAACGTGACCACCCCGGTCACCTCGACCGCTCCGGCGGCGATGTCGGCCAGGTCGATCCAGGCGACGGCATCGGTGGTCCCGTCCACCTCGACGACCCGGGGCTCGACGTCACCGGGCACCGTCACGGCGAAGACCAGGTTCACCGCGTGGAAGTCCTCGTGCCGCCCGTTCGGTGCGGTGCCGGAGAAGTGCACGTCGTGGACGCCGAGCAGCTCGCCGACCTCCGCCGGCAGGCCGGTCTCCTCGAGCATCTCCCGGGCCAGCGCCGTGGCCGGCGGCTCGCCATGGTCCACGCCTCCTCCGGGCAGAGTCCATCGGCCGGGGCCCACGGCAGTCGGACCGAGGCGGGCCAGCAGGACCGCGCCGTCGCGGAGGGCCAGCGCCTTGGCGGCGAGCCGCTGCACCTGCACCGGCCGGTGCTCGGCCAGCGCCTGACGCACCCAGGCGACGACCGGCCACGACCCGTCGTACACCTGGTCCAGCGGGACCCACCGAGCGTCCATCGTGGAGCCGTCGATCTCGACGACCCGCGGCTCGGGCGCGCCGACCGGTGCCCAGCCCTCGAAGACCAGCCGGATGGAGTGCAGGTCGGCGAGGTCACCAGATCCGGGCGGCAGGACGACGCGGCGGCGGATCGAGTCCACCCAGGCGCGATCGGCGACCTGGACGTCGATGCCGGTCTCCTCGCGGACCTCCCGGACCACCGCGTCGCGGGGGTTCTCGCCGAACTCCAGTCCACCGCCGGGAAGGGTCCACCGCTCCTCCGGCGCGATCGCGGCTGCCAGCCGGGAGAGCAGGATCCGGTCGTCGCGGATGATCACGGCGTACGCCGCCACCCGCTGCCGCTGAGGCGCGGGAGTGGCGGACGTCATGATTCGCAGCATAGGAGATCGCGCGGATAGGGGCTGCCGTCGCGAGCGTCGGGCCAGTACGTGCATGGCAAGGCGGAGGAGCGAAGTCATACCGGCGGTCGTCTTGCGAGCGACGACAACGCAGTCAGGTGCGTGCTGGCGCGGCGCGCAGCAGGCATCGCCCTATGCGTGCGGTCTCCAAAGCCGGGTACGGGTAGGGCATGGCCTCACGCGACCCGTGGTTCGACAACGCCAAGATGGCGTTGGTCACCCTCGTCGTCGTCGGGCATGCCTGGACGCTGCTGCCGGCCACCGACCTCACCGGCCGGGGCTACGACTTCCTCTACGCCTGGCACGTGCCCGCGTTCGTGCTGCTGACCGGCTACCTCTCCCGCTCGTTCAGCTGGGCTCCGGACCGGCTGTGGCTGCTGACCCGCACGGTGCTGGTGCCGTACGTCGTCTTCGAGGCGGCGCTCGCGTGGTTCCGCACGAGCGTCGGCGGCGTCTCCATCGAGCAGCTCTTCCTCGATCCGCACTGGCCCTTGTGGTACCTCGCCGCGCTCCTGGTCTGGCGCCTGCTGACGCCGCTCTTCCTCCGCCCACCGGCGCCGGTCGCGGTCGCCGCCGCGGTGGCGATCAGCCTGTCGGCGGGCTTCTGGGCCGGGCCGCTGCTGGACCTGTCGAGGGCGATGGGGCTACTGCCGTTCTTCGTGCTGGGCCTGCGGATGCGGCCCTCCGACTGGAGCTGGCTGCGCGCAGCGGACGCCTGGCGGTACGCCGTCCTCGGATTCGGCCTGGTCGCGGCGCTCACCTGGCACCTCGACCGCTGGCTGTCCACGGAGTGGCTCTACTACCGCACCCCCTACGCCGACCTCGGCGCCGGCGGGGAGCACGCGGTACTGCTGCGCCTGGCGGTGCTCGCCCTCGGGATGGTCGGCGCGGCGTCGTTCCTCACCCTCGTGCCGGCCACCGCGACCTGGTTCAGCAGGCTGGGGACGGCCACCCTGGAGGTCTATCTCGTCCACGGCTTCGTGGTGTTGGGCGCCAAGTACGCCGGCTACCCCGAGTGGGCGGCCGGCCACCTCGACGTGGCGATCTGGCTGACGCCACTGGCGGCCATCGGGCTGGCACTGCTCCTGGCGACGCCCCGGGTCGCCTCGGCCCTCAATGTGGCGGTCGATCCGATCGGGGTCCTGGGCCACCGTGTGCCGGACGACCCACTCGCGCCGCCCGACCCGCTCGCACCACCGCAGCTCAGCGACGTCGACGCCCGGCGGCCTGCTCCCCTGGTCGGCGCCGGCGGGCCTGCGGGGCCTCCGGCCTCGCTGTAGCCGACGGCTCGCCCGGGGTCGATGGCAGGGGAAGATCGCGGCCACCTGGTGACGGAGTTCTTCCTATGCCTACGGACGGATATCGCGACAGGCACGGCCCCCGGTGATCGAAGGGTGTGCAACGACGGCCGGCGCGCCTCAGCGGGCAGCCAGCGCTTTCCTGACCACTCGCGGCGACGGGTTGGTGTGGGCCTGGCCGGCGATGACGACCGTAGGCACCGTCTCGTTGCCGTCGTTCACGCTCCGGACGAAGGCGGCGGCGTCGGGATCGGCCCAGATGTCCACCCACACCACCGCCCGGCCGCGCCGACCCAGCGCCAGGCGCAGCCGCTCGCAGAATGCGCAGCGCCGGCGGAAGTAGACGACGACCCGGCCCTCGGCCGCCGCGCGGGCACCCTCAGCGGCGCTGACGGAGGCAGGCGACGGGAAGAGCACGGCGGACTCAGCTGAAGGGCGGGCGGTCGTCGAGACGGATCGAGCGCCTGCCGGCCCAGCGCCATACCCTGGCCGCGCGGTCGCGGTCCTCCTCGGTGACCAGGTTGCCCATCCAGCGCAGCGCCAGCGTCATCAGCCAGTCCGACCGCATGCCGGCCGGACCCAGGGTCGGCAGCAGCCTCGGCACGGTGACCAGCCCGGCCAGCCGACGCGCGATCGAGAACGCCTCGCCGTAGTGCTCGCGCAGCAGCGCCGGCCATGCCCGACCCAAGTCCTCGTCGAGGAGGTCGACGACCAGCCGGCCGGTCTCCAGGCCGTAGTCGATGCCCTCGCCGTTGAGCGGGTTGACGCAGGCCGCGGCGTCGCCGATCAGCGCCCAGTTCGGCCCCGCGACGTTGGAGACCGCACCGCCCATCGGCAGCAGGGCCGACGTCGGCATCCTCAGATCGCCGGAGAGCCTGAAGTCCTCGCGACACTCGTCGGCGTAGAAGCGCATCAACGGCTTGATCGCGACGTTGGCCGGTCGCTTGGAGGTGGCCAACGTGCCGACACCGAGATTCACCTGGCCGTCCCCGAGCGGGAAGATCCAGCCGTAGCCGGAGAGGATCTCGCCGCTCTCGCCGCGCAACTCCAGGTGCGAGCTGATCCACGGGTCGTCGGCCATCTCGGAGTCGACGTACGACCGGCCCGCCACGCCGTAGACGGTGTCCCGGTGCCACTCCCGGCCCAGCAGCTTGCCCAGCGGCGAGCGCACGCCGTCGGCGACCACCAGCCGGCGACAGCCGATCTCGAACCGCTCGCCGTCCGCCTCGAACTCCACCGCGCTCACCCGGTCGCGGTCGCGGCGCACGCCGATCGCACGAGCACCGTCGATCGCCGTCGCGCCCGCCTTGATCGCAGTAGCGCGCAGGTGGTCGTCGAGCTCGGTGCGCGCCACCGCCGAGCCGTACGCCGGGAGGCCGGTGCCCGATGCGCCAGGGCCCGGCCACGGCAACAGCAGCGTCTGCCCGAACCCATGGGCCCGCAGCCCGTAGTTGACCGTGTGCGAGCGGACCCAGTCGTCCAGCCCGAGTCGCTGCAGCTCACCGATCGCCCGTGGGGTCAGCCCGTCGCCGCAGGTCTTGTCCCGCGGGAACACCGCGGCGTCGATCAGCACGACCTCGCGTCCGGCCCGGGCTGCCCAAGCGGCTGCCGAGGATCCCGCCGGCCCGGCGCCGACGACGAGCACGTCGGTGCGCACCGTGGGGGCAGGCGAGCTGGTCACCGAAGCATTCTCCCAGTGACCGGAGGCGCCGCGAAATCAGGACTCGCGGTCCTCGTGGGTGCAGAGGCAGATCCGGTTGCCCTGCGGGTCGGCCAGCACCGTGAAGCTCGGCGCCTCGGAGTCGTCGGCGACCGTGCCGCCCGCCGCGACTGCTGCGGCGATCCGCTCCTGGACGAGCTCCGGCGGCAGCCACACGTCGGGGTGCCAGCGCTGGCGCGGCGTCTCGTGCCGGTCGGTCTCCTGGAACCAGATCGTCGGCATCCGCCCCGCCGGGTCGACCAGCTCACCGGAGTCGTGGGCGGGGACGCCCCAGATCGCGGACCAGAAGGGCGCGATCTCCGCGGGGTCCCAGGTGTCGATGCCGAACTCCAGCGCCGTCACCGAGGCGGGATCGGCGCTCACACCGGCGTCGTCCGCGAGCGAGCCGATCCGGCGGGCCAGCGCCACGTCACGGTCGGTCACCCCGCCGGCGTCGTGGCTGCTGAGCCGCACGTCGAGATAGCCGTAGCGCAGGTCCAGGTCGGGGTGGTGGTTCATCTCCTCCGCGGCCGCGGCGATCGCCTCGGTGAGCCGGAGCCCGGTGGCGAAGTCGCCGGTGCGCCATCGGGTCCGCAGCGCGTCGAGGATGAAGCGCCAGTCGTCGAGACCGAGCGCCATGACATCCGGATAGGTCAGCTTCTGCTCGCTCATGCAGCTTCCTCCTGTCGGCGGGATCTCATGCTCTCGACACTGTCACGCATCGCCAACAGTGAGAAGACGTAGACGGCCCCGCCTCCACGAGGGAGACGGGGCCGTCGAGGGCCGTCGAGGGCCGTCGAGAGCCGGCGTCAGTTCTGGTACGACCCGAAGTCGAAGTCGTCCAGAGCGACCGCCTGGTTGGCGTACTCGTAGTTGCCGTAGGAGTCGTACCCGGTCACGGCGTACGCCGCCGCACGAGCCTCCTCGGTCGGCTCGACCCGGATGTTGCGGTACCGCTCCAGGCCGGTGCCGGCCGGGATCAGCTTGCCGATGATCACGTTCTCCTTCAGACCCAGCAGCGAGTCCGACTTGGCGTTGATCGCCGCGTCGGTGAGCACTCGCGTGGTCTCCTGGAAGGACGCCGCCGAGAGCCACGACTCGGTGGCCAGCGACGCCTTGGTGATGCCCATCAGCTCGGCACGACCCGAGGCCGGCTTGCTTCCCTCGGAGACCGCCCGGCGGTTCTCCTCCTCGTAGCGAGCCCGGTCCACCAGGTCGGAGGGGAGCAGCTTGGTGTCGCCCGACTCGATGACGGTCACCCGGCGCAGCATCTGGCGCACGATGATCTCGATGTGCTTGTCGTGGATCGACACGCCCTGGCTGCGGTACACCCGCTGCACCTCGTCGACGAGGTGCTTCTGGGCGCTCCGGACGCCGAGGATGCGCAGAACCTCCTTGGGGTCCGGCGTACCGACGGTCAGCTGCTGGCCGACGTCCACGTGGTCGCCGTCGGCGACCAGCAGGCGCGAGCGCTTGCTGACCGGGTACTCCAGGACGTCCGCGCCGTCGTCGGGCGTGATGATCACCTTGCGGGCCTTGTCGGTCTCCTCGATCTCGACGCGGCCGGCGGCCTCCGAGATCGGCGAGAGACCCTTGGGCTGACGCGCCTCGAACAGCTCGACCACACGGGGCAGGCCCTGGGTGATGTCGTCGGCCGAGGCCACACCACCGGTGTGGAAGGTGCGCATGGTCAGCTGCGTGCCCGGCTCGCCGATCGACTGGGCCGCGATGATGCCCACGGCCTCGCCGATGTCGACCAGCTTGCCGGTCGCCAGCGACCGGCCGTAGCACTTCGCGCAGGTGCCGGTCTTGGCGTCACAGGTGAGCACCGAGCGGACCTTGACCTCGGTGATTCCGGCCGCGACCAGGGCGTTGACCTGGACGTCGCCCAGGTCGGCACCGGCCGTGACCAGCACCTCGCCGGTCTCCG
>CAZTHV010000158.1:0-7918 GCA_964613165.1 uncultured Marmoricola sp. | reverse complement strand
GCGGTGACGCACAGCTGCTTGTCACCGACGCTGAGCCCGGTCAGGGCCACCGTGCCGGTCAGGCTCTCCTGGGCGCCGTCGAAGGTGTCGTCGGCGGCCGTCAGCTGGATCGGAGCACCGCCGTCGATGCTCAGCTCGGCTGAGGCCACGGTGCGGGTTGGATCCGATCCGGCGCTGGCCTGCAGGGTGACGTCTCCGTCGCGCAGCACCGGATCCGGGGTGACCGCGGTGCCGGCCACCACGGGCCGGCAGGTCCCGATCAGGTCGACCTGGGCGCCGCGGGTACTGTGCGCGGCGGTGACCTGGTAGCTGAAGGTCTGGTCGCCGCACTGGTTCGCGGCCGGGGTGAAGACGAAGCTCCCGTCGTCGGCCAGGTCGACGTGCCCGTGTGCGGGCTGGGCGGTGACCACCGGCTTCGGGGCACCGCCGACCCGATCGTTGGCGTAGAGCCCGCCCGCGGCGTCGACCGTCAGGGGCTGCTCCTCCTCGTAGTCGTAGGAGTCCGCCAGCACGCTCGGCGCGACGTTGACCCGCTTGGTCACGTCATCGGTGCCGCCGGCGGTGGTCACGTTGAGCAACACGTCATAGTTGCCGGGCTCCTCGAAGGTGTGGGTCGGGGACATGCTGGTCGAGGTGTGCCCGTCGGCGAAGTCCCACCGGTAGGTCCCGCTGGCCCCGCTGAGTTCGCTGGTGTCGGTGAACGTCATCGGTGACCCGGCGCTCGGATCGGCCGCGGACACCGTGAAGTCGGCGCCGGGTGCCGCCGGGGGTCCCTCGGTGAGGAAGTAGAACCAGTCGGAGGTCTCGGTCTCGTCCACGAAGTCCTCCGCGACCACCCGCCACCGGTAGAGCTGGTTGGGCAGCAGCGGGTCGGTGCCGGCGGACACCGGCGTGGCCGACATGTCGTCGGGCCGGAAGTTCTGGGAGGCCTTCGTGGTGGCGTAGCCCGTGGTCGCGTTCGGGTAGGCCCCGGTGCGGTTGTCCGGGTTGCTCGCGCCGAACGCCTGCAACTGCCAGGTGTACTTCTTGGCGGTGCCCTCGACCTGGCGCCAGGTCAGGGTGGGGTGGCGGGAGACCTTGGTCGCCATGTCGGAGGGCGTGACGGCCTCGATGGTGCCGAGTGACTCCAGACCGCCGGTGCCGTCGTACCCGCCGGTGGTGTAGTTCAGCACGAACACCTGTACGCCGGGCAGCAGTGTCTTGCGGCACATGAACATGTTCCAGTCGTATTCCTCGTCGTCAAGCTGGAAGGGAATGTTCCCCACGGCGCTGGAGAACCCGGTGCCCTCGCCCAGACTGGTGCTCGAGCCGGTACCCCAGCCCTTGGTGTCGGAGTAGCCAGCCGTTGACTTGCCTCCGTAGCCGGCTTCGATGCTGGCCTCGACCGTGATGCTTGATTCCCGTGCCCTGCTGCTGGTCTTGGTGGTGTCGATCTCGAAGAACGCACCCTCGCTGCCTCCCGAGTTGCTCTGGACGTGATGTGTGTTCGAGATCAGCACGTCAGGAACGATTGCCGGAGGATTCGGCACGAAGGGGTTCTGCCGAACCAGGCGGCCGAGACCTTCGCCGGTCACCGAGCCGTCGCAGTAGTCGTCGAGAACTTTCGTCGCGGCCTCCTTCTGCGCCGGTGTGGCCGTGGAACTGGCCAGGATCTGGTCGGCTGCCGCCTTGTCGTAGCGGAGGTAGCTTCCCGGATCGCCCACCGTGTGGGTCAGCGCCTCTCGGAGTTGGGTGGTCCAGAGGCCGGCGGAACCATCACTTCTGATCCCGTAGAGGTCTGAATATTGCCGTGCCAGCTCCTCGATCGATTGACTGGTCATCACGGTGCGTTTGGGTTGTTGGACGATGGTGTCCGTGCCGATGCCGATGCCGAGTGAGGAACTCAGGATGACACCAGTCCAGGTCCAGGCGTCGGTGCTGTTGTAGACCATCGTGTCTTGGGTGGTGGAGCCGTAGTAGAGATTGCCGACCGTGACCGTGCTGTCGACGGCGTTCTCGTGGTTCTCCGACTTCTCCCAGGTGGTCTTCACCTCGGCCGACACCGAACCGAACACGGGATCTTCCACCTTGATGCCCAGGCTGATCGCCGACGCCTCGGAGGTCATGGAGCTGGAGCCCGCGCCCGCGCTGGTGCTGGAAGCGAACTCCGGTGGGTCCTGGATCTGCACCTGACCGGCACCGCGGACGGTGGGTGGAGCCATCAGGAGGGCAACGGGCTGTGGCGGCAGTTCGACCAGCTCGGCCTCGATCTCCGGTGTCTCGGGCCTGGGGTCGTGCATCCGCAGGGTCAGGTCGTTGGTCATCGGCGGGAGTGCCTCGATCAGCGCGCCGCCAGTGGTCGCCGACCCGACTGCGAGCTTCGGGCCGGGCGTCGAGCCTCCGTTGTCGAAGGTGATCGTGCGGTTGAACGGACTGGCAGGACTCGTCTGGTTGTCGGCGATCCGGTTCGGGATCGAGCGCAACGGCATCTCGGTTCCTCGGGATGTCGCGCTGACCACGAGGGGCGTCACGCTGCCCGGATAGGTGCCCACCGGGTAGTCGCGCCGGCCCTCCCCGCCGGAGTCCTCGTAGTACGGCTGGGTCGGCCGCTCCAGATTGGTGCCCATCGAGCAGTTCAAGGGCTCCCCGGTCCCGCCCTTGGTGAGACTCCCGGCGGGGTCCGCTCCGGCCTGTCGAACGAACGGGGAGCTGGTCACCGTGCTGCCGGCACTGCTGGTCGCGGCCTCGAAGGCCCGATGGGTCCGGTTCAACTGGGCACATCCGTGAACCTGGGCCACATCCACGGTGCTGTGGGCAGGGATGCCGGAGTTCATGATGAGGCTCCCGGTCAGGACTGGCTTTCGCCCCAGCGTGTGCCATACCTGTTGGACCTGGGCAAGGTTGCCCGAGGCTTCCCGCACTGCGCAACTGACGTCGATGAGGTGCTCGGCATGCAACGCATTCCCCCAACCCAAGGGGCCATGAGCGATTGTGTACGTGCGGGGCAGCGCGCTGGCGTTCACGTCCAACGCTGGTACCTCTCCTGGGGCCGCGGTGCCGCAGCCTCCGATCCCGCTGGCCAGGCCGGCAGACACGTCTTGCTCCAGGCCGTCACTGGTGAACACCTCGTCGACCGGATTCCACCACCGGGTCGTCACCGGCCCGCCCGCGGTGGGTGCGATCGCCACCACCGGCGAGACCTGATCCAGCTCGGAGGTCAGGGTGTGCGGACAGCAGCCGTCCGCGCCGTCCCAGATCCACTCCCGGGTCGGGTAGTCGTAGTCGATCACGGCCCGGGTGCCGGGATCGACGTCACGCAGGGTGTTGAGCTGAGAAGGCTTGTAGTCGGTGTCGCTGAGTGCTCCGGTGCTGGGGTTGGCCTGGTAGAGCTTCGGTTGCAGGGTGTCCTGGCCCGGCTTGGCCGAGTCGTTGCCGCGCAGCAGCGCCATGAACTTGGTGCTCATCCCCGACTGGAACGTCCGGGCCTGGGTGTCGGTGGGGTTGTCCCACAGTTGCCGGTGGGTGATGTGCTCGAAGGTGGTCCCCGCCGGGGCGGCGACTTGCTTCACCTGGGCGATCGAGGCGGGGCCGGTCTGCTGGAAGGAGACGAGTCGGCTGGTCTGGTTCACCACGATCACCGGCGGCTCCTGGGCGGGGCCGTCCTCGGCGCTCACCGGGTCCCCGACCACGGCGAGTCCGCGGGGCACCCCGCCGGCGAGGGGGGTGGTCGAGAGGACCGGCATCCCCTCGGACAGCGGGCCGGCCACGGTGAGCACCCAGGACGCGTCCGAGTCCGGGATGGCGGGGTCCGCGCTGGTGCGCCCGACCACGGCCAGCATGATGTCCGAGGTGCCGGTGATGTTCGACCGATAGACCTCCGCATACCGGATGCCCTGGGGCAGCGGACCGGGGCCGCTGAGATCACCGTCCGGGTCCTCGCCCATCGGCAACGGCTCGCTGTTGAACAAGACGTTGGGGTCGACCTGGGCGGCGTAGCCGTACTCGTTGGACAAGATCCCGTAGTCGGTGTGCCGGACCATGGTGGCGCGGCCGTTGCTGATCACCAGGTGCCCCGGGAGCAGCGGCTGGTCGAGGATGGTCACCACCGGGTCGGTGAGGTAGGGAGTGTCGCCGTCGGCGGCGCTCGGCGCCATCGGCACCAACGCCAGCAGTCCCAGCACCAGCAGGCCGCAGACCGAGATGAGCAGAGTCGGGGCGCTCCAGCGGGCTGGGGAGGTCATCGGGGCTCTGCTCCTCGTTCGTCTGCGTCCTGTTCGAGCCCGCTGGTGGGGGCGAACCCACGGAGCAACGTAGTCGCGAGCGCGGGCCGCGGATACCGTGGCCGACTACGGCATCGCGATCCACAGTGGGCCCGGACTACTGCAGCGGCCTACGGCAGCCGGGTGGCGGGCAGCACCTGGGCCAGTTGGTCACGGCGGGTGACCCCGAGCCGCCGCATCCCGCGGAACAGGTGCGACTCCACGGTGCGCACCGAGAGGCCCAGCGCCTGGGCGATCTCAGCGTTGGTGTGACCGTGAGCGGCCCGGTAGGCGACGTCGCGCTGCCGCTCGGTGAGCGGCGCCGGCAACTGCCAGTCGAGAGCCGGGGTGATCGCGCCGGGACTGTGCTCGATCAGCAGGCGGCTGCGGCCCCGGGCCCGCCGGGCCGTCGCGGCGTCGTGCCGCTCGCGCGCGATCTCGCCGGCCTGGGCCGCCGTCTCGGCGGCCCAGAGCAGAGCGCCGCGTCGCTCCAGGGTCCTGGAGAGCTCCAGCAGCCCACCGGTGTCGCCGGCGTCCAGCAGGCGGGCGTGACTGCAGCGGAGCCGGATCGCGGGCAGGTCGCTGTGCTGTTCCAACGCGGTCAGGGTGGCGGCGATCCGCGGGTCGCGGGAGCCGAGCCTGAGCGCTTCGTGCAGCAGGATCGCCTGATCGAGCGGGCTGCGCCCTGCCATCCGGGCCGCTGCCGACAGGGCCGTGCCCCGGGCTGTGACCAGGTCGCCACGGGCGGCGGCCAGCCAGGCCATCGCGCGGGGGAGCGCGCAGCCGCGTCGCAACCAGCCGGGGGCGCCGGCCAGGTGTTCGGTCGCGGCGGCAAGCGTCTCGGTGTCGGCGACCCCGAGGTGGGCCCGGGCGAGCACCAACCAGGCCTCCACCAGGCCGCGGACCAGGCCGGGGTCGGCGTAGCGGAGGTGATGGATCGCCTCCCGCAGCAGGTCCGTTGCCCGCCGCGGATCTCCGCGTAGCAGGGCGAGCAGGCCCAGATAGCCGGTGATCGAGCCGGCGCTGGCCCGGTCACCGGTGTCGACCGCCGCGCCGAGCAGTCGGTGCGCGACCGGACCCACCTCGTCCCAGTCAGACATGCCGTGCACCCGGACGGCAGCCCAGGCCTCGAAGCGGTGGCGGGACCGCTCACCGTTGCGGACCCCGTCGGCGCGGCGATCGGGCGGCTCCGAGGCGCTCGGCCCGTCCCCGGTGTGCAGCAGCGCCCAGGCCAGTGGAGTGGTCGGGAGCCGGCGACCGGCGTTCGGGCCGAGGGCGGCGGCGTGGGCGATCGTGGCAGGGAAGTCGCCGTCGTTGGCGGCCACCATCACCGCTCCGGACATGCGCAGCTCCAGGGCTGCCTCGGGCGTCAGGGAGTCACCGGGGTCCGCGATCAGGTCCTGGGCCAGGCCGACCCGATCGGCCCTGATCGCGGCGGTGATCCGCAGCCGGGCGGCCAGCTCCCCGGTCGCGCCGTCACCGCGGGCGCCGGCCAGGGTATCCAGGGTCTCCAGGGCGGCGGCGGGCTCCCCGGCGAGCAGATGGCTCCAGACGATCAGGCACCGGGACAGCTCACTCGGGAAGCGTCGGTCGAGATCCTCGACCAGCAGCCGGGCCGGCTCCGCCTGTCCCTGCCGGCATGCCTCGACCGCACCTGCGGTGAGCGCGTCCTCGGTGAGCGGCTGGTGGTCCTCGACCGCCCAGCACGCCAGTTGCACGGTCTCCTGCGGCGTCGGCTGCTCGGCCCGGAGCATCGCGGAGAGTCGGAGCCGATGGGCGACCCGGGCCGCGACCGGCATCTCGGCGCGCAGCAGCTCGGCGACCAGTGGTTGTCGGACCCGGACCTGCCGGCTGCCGTCGACCTCGGTGATCAGCACCGCTCCGGACCGCTCCAGCTCGCTCAGCATCGCCAGTCCGAAGGCGGCCTGAGCCGGCACCCAGCGCACCCCCTCGGTCAGCGCCAGCAATTCCAGCGTCGATCGTTGGGCCGGCGACAGGTCCGCCAGGACCGGGCGGACGACCTCGATGCTGGCCCGGAGGCCGGCGACATCCAGGCGACTCGATCGGTCCAGCACGACGATGCCGTCCTCGGGGTGTGCGGTGATCAGCTCGCTGTGCAGCAGGGCCGACAGCAGCCGGACATTCCCGGCACTGTGGCGATACAGCTCGCGGCACAGCCACTCGGTCGGCGCCCTCCCGAGCACGCTCGCCGTGAACCGGGCGGTGGTGGCCTCGTCGAAGTCGAGCACCGGCACCCGCTGTGCGCGGTCGTCCCGGATCAGGGTGAGCAGCGCCCCGGGCGGTGTGGCTGCCGCGGGCATGGTGGCCAGCATCCGGACACGCTCCGTCGAGACCAGATGGTGCAGCAGGGTCGCCGAGTCGTCGTCGAGCAGGTGCGCGTCATCGACCAGCAGCACCGGAGGGCGCGGGTTCCGGGAGGTGAGTCGCTGCTCAAGGCGCTCGCGCAGGCGGTGCCAGTCCGCTGCTCCGACGCGCTCGGTCTCCAGCGCCACGAACGCCGCCAGCGGCACGCCCGTGCCGCTGACGGTGGCGGTGAGGGCGCCGAGCGGTTCGAGGGCGTCGCAGGCGTAGACCTCCCTGGCCAGCCGACTGGCGCCGGCGCCCGGCTCGCCGACCAGGACAACCGAGTGCTCGCGCAGGCGTTCGGCGAGCTCGAGCACCTCGGCAGGACCGGCTGTCGTCGGCCGCCGGGCGACGTAGGGAATCGCCGTTCCGGATACAGGGTGCTCCGGTGCACCGGCGATGGCCATCTCGGTTTCTCCGTCAGTCGGGCTCGAACGGAAAACGGCGGAGGGGCCAAGACACCGACGACGCTTCCGGCTTTCCGTTCATGACCCCGATCGGGGTCGGCGCCATCGTAGCGGCGCGCCACCTCGTCCAAATCTCGATCCAACGCACCGACCAGCCGCAGCAACGGATGCCGCGGAGCGAGGGCCGGACTGATCGACATAGACCGATCCCACCAGGCACGACCGACAGAAAGACCGTGGTTGAGGGCGGAAGTCTAAGCCTCAATCCGTGGATGAGTCCTCTGCGGGGCTGGGTTGTGTGAGAGGGCGTTGGTTCCTGGGTCGGGCGTGGCTGTGCTGCTGGTTGCCCAGCCTTTCCACTGAGTTCGGTCACGTCCCGCTGGGTGGTGGAGTTTCTCGACCGTGCGGGTCAGTGCTCTGATCATGTCGTCATGAGTTCGGGCTTTTCCACCGCATCGAGTCCTGAGCGGAATCGATCTGGTCGTCGGTGCGTTCCCAAGGGCCGGCGCCGATCACCGCGGTGAGCTCGGCGTCGATCAACGCCTAGTAGATCGTCTGGGCCGCCGTGCGGACTCGGTCCTCAACGCCAGCCGCCTGCATGGCTTCGAGCACCTCAAGTAGTGCAGCGACAACTAGGCCGTGTTGCACGACACCATGGTCTGCCGCGGCACGCCCGGACACGCGCGCTGGCCGCGTTGCCGTTGGACGAGCGAGTACGGCGTCGCTACGGCTCCTTGTCATCACACGCACCGGACGCTGCTCGCGTCGGCGAGCATTTCGCGACGCCCGGCCTGGACATCACACCGAGGCGGATCTCTCACGTCCTGCGGGTGAATCTGACTTTGCCGTGCAGGGTGTCGGTCATCCCGTAGCGGTGGTCGTGGGCCAGGGTGTGGTGTCGGGCGCAGA
>CAZTHV010000157.1:0-8001 GCA_964613165.1 uncultured Marmoricola sp. | reverse complement strand
GGCAGATCGGCGTACTGACTGGTCTCGCACAGCAGCGTCGGCGGGGCGCAGAGATCGGGAAGCCCGAGCGAGCGGGCATGCTCGGCGTCCCGATGCAGCGGGTTCTCGTCACCGACGGCCGTCGCGTAGTACCGGATGGCGGCGGCGCCCAAAGGCTCCGGTGCTTGGTAGTCGACGCGGCTGCCGACCAGGGCGCGGATCTCTTCGACAGAACGGGCCATGGTCCATGATCACCCGGGGAACCGGGCCAACGGGCATGCCTCGAACAGGAACGCCGAGCGCACCAGCTGTTGGCAGACCACGTCGGTTCCGGGCACTGAGAGGGGAATGCCTATCTCCTCTCGGAGCCGGGGCAGCAGATCGCGCTGGTCGCCGGCATCGGCAGCGACGTATCCGACGGTGTGGGTCAGATCTCCCATGCCCAGGCCGACCGAGTCGAGCACGGTGCCGATCGCGTCGTAGGCGACGCGGACCTGAGCGGCGAAATCGCCTGGGTACAAGACCTGCTGGGTCTGCATGTCCAAGGCCGTGAAGCCGGAGAGGAAGAGATCCTCCCCGGCCCTCACCGCTGGCGAATAGGTCAGCGTGTCGTAGCGAGACCAGCCGGGATTGACCGCCTCATGAGGCCGGCTGGAGGCCACCACGTCCATGGCGACGAGGATTCCCGGCGCGTGCAGCCGGCTCATCATCACTCCGGCGGCGCACGGATAGACCGCTCCGCCCAGCTTGTGCACGCGCACTTGGTGAGTGCCCCGGTAGGCGTTGCGGGAGTCCGGAGTGCTGTAGTCGACGGTGCTGACCACGTGGGTGAGATCCATGCCTGCCTCCGCGAGCATCTCCTCGGCTCGGTCCAGGCAGTAGCTGTACTGGCTGACGAAGTCACCGGGATGGACCGGCTGACCGTGGGCGTCGACGGGAAGCACCGTGTCCAGGCGGACCACGCCGTCGCTCGGAAGCCCTGCTGTCGTCCCGAGTCCGTCCGGGGTCGGCGTCTCGATCTCGAGTTCGACGACGGCGTCGACCAGGTCCTGCAGGTGCCGCTCCACCACCACGGTGCTCACCGGCGCCGGGCCTGCGCCGGGCAGCGGCGGCCGGGCGTGCGCGAGGTAGGGGACAGCCGCGTGGGTTACGTACTCCGTGACTGAGACGACGGTGCTCTCGGGCGGTGCGCTCTCCCGCATCTCCGCCAGCGCGGCGCGGTAGGCGACGGCCGCTGCCGTGGTCGGGTCCGAGCAACCGCGGTCGTCTCCGCTGACCCGGAGCCTCACCGAGCTCACAGGTCTTCGATCAGGTCGATGATGGCGTCCTGCGCCGCGCGTACCTCATCGGCGTCCAGACCATAGGTCGGCGGACTCAGCTTCACCGAGGTGACCACGCCGCGGTAGGCGTCGATCTTGGCGGCGACCCGATCTCGGGTGCCAGCAGCGGTCAGCGTCTCCACCATGCTCTCCGCGACCGCATCGGCCAGGCCGGTGGCGCTCGCGCCGCCCTCCTGGAAGGCCGCGATCACGCGCTCCTGCTCCGCGGCCAGACCGTGGAAGCTGAAGAACTCGCTGTAGGTGCGCACGGTCGCGTAGAAGCCGAGCATGCCGGCCGCTCGCCAGCGCGCTACGGCGGGATCGGAGTCGATGGAGCAGCAGACCGACGCCACGGTGTCCATGTCCTCCAGCGATCGGCCGGATCGTGCGCACCCCTCGGCCAGCCCGGGACGAACCTTGGCCCGCACGAACTCCGGAGAGCACAGCTCATGACTGATCCACCCGTCGGCTATCTCGCCGGTCAGTCGGGTCATCAGTGGGCCGACAGCGGCCAGGTAGATCGGGATCCGCTGACTGGGCACGGGGTAGGGACGCTGGTAACCCCGGATCCGCATCGGTTCGTACTCGCCAGGCAGATCGACGTCCTGCTCCGTCGCACAGGTGGCCCAGAACTCGCGGATGTTGCGCACCGTCTCGCGCATGTGGGGCATCGCTTTCCCGAAGCGGACACCGTGCCACTCCTCATTGAGGCGCTTGACGCCGGTTCCCAGGCCGAGAGCGAACCGTTCGTTGCTGATCTCCTGGAGATCCATCGCCTCCATCGCGGTGATCATCGGGCTACGGACGAAGCCCAACATGATCGATGTCCCCAGCCGTATCCGGTCGGTGCTCGCGGCGAGAGCGGCGATGGTGCCCGGTCCGCTCCGGTGCATCTCGTTGGCCCACAGGCCACTGGCGCCGGCCTGCTCGGCCCGGCGGCCGGCGTCGGCGAGCTCCGCCAGGGTCTCGCCCCAGGGTTGGTAGGTGATCCGCAACGGCTGCATTGACATGGTGGTGTCTCCCCTGGTTGACGCACGATCATGCGTCTCCGGCGCAGTGGGATGCGGCAGACGACGCTCGCAAGGCGGTCTATGAGAAATTCATCAGATCTCTGAGCCCAGCCTAAAGGTCTGATCTCTATCCGGTCAACCGCATCGCGGCGCTCCGGTCGGGGGACCCGTCAGGAGCGGCCGCGGGCGCCGGAACCACGCTTACGGCCGCGTTCCTCCAGATCATCCTCGAATCGCTCAAGGCTGAGGTGCGCGATCACCAGCCGCTGTGCCTGACGAACGTTGCGGGAGCGCATCGAGGCCAGGATCGCACCGTGTTCGGTGTGCCATTCCTGGTGTCGGCCGACCTCTTGTCTCAGTCCGCTGGACAGCTCGTGCCAGGCGTCACGAAGCATCAACTCGATCTCGTAGAGCCAGGAGTTGCCGCTGAGCTCGACCACCGCGAGCTCGAAGCCGAGCGCACTCCATTGGAAGTTCGGATCATCGGCCATTTGCGCCGCCTGCTCGTCGAGCAGCTTCTGCAGCGAGTTGAGATCCTCGTCACTGGCTCGTTGGGTTACCGCAGTGACAGCGGCCAATTCCACGCCGAGCCTAGTTTCGACCAGGTTCCTCAGGGCGTGCTCCTCGGTGGCGTCGAAGAGTGCGCTTCCGCTCGAGGTCACCTTGTCGACCGAGGAGAGCAGGTACATCCCGTCACCGTGACGAACGTCGATCACGCTCATCGTGGACAACACCCGGAGCGCCTCCCGGAGAGAGGAGCGTCCGACCCCGAACAGCTCGATGAAGCCCTTCTCGGTCGGCAGCTTGCTTCCCACCGTGAGCCCGTTCTCGCGGACGTAGTCGCAGATGTCGTCGACCACCCTCGCCACCACCTGCCTGCGCTCTGCCGGTGCCGCGCTCTTGGCCAGGGCAGCGCTGGCCGAGCGCTTGCGGGCCGCCGTCTTGCGAGTTCCGCTCGAGCCGGGAGTTGGAGACGA
This sequence comes from uncultured Marmoricola sp., assembly GCA_964613165.1. Lineage (GTDB taxonomy): Bacteria > Actinomycetota > Actinomycetes > Propionibacteriales > Nocardioidaceae > Marmoricola. The sequence goes on along the minus strand of CAZTHV010000157.1, from coordinate 4,716 downwards.
GGTGGGTGTCATGGTGCCCAACACCGTATGACTAGTCATCAGATCAATACAACTTCCGTCGACCGATCGATGAGAAACGGCCCGGTCGGCCTTCCGACCAGTCAGGAAAGGCGTACTGACGCTGGAGTCATCAGATGACGCTCGGCGGGCCGGCAACGGAAGGGCGGAGCTCTCTGGGGGATGCGCCTGCCCGGGAATCACAGGTTAGCCTGTGAATCGAGCGCTTTGGAGGCGTTGCATCACCTCCGAAGCGCCAGAACCACAGGCTAACCTGTGATCCGGTCAGCCGCTCAGGGGCAATCGGGGAAGCGGTCGATCGGGCCGACCTCCCAGCCGGATGGGCTGGCCGGATGCAGGATCGCGTCGGTGCCGCCGTCGACGAAGACCACCGTGCCCACGATCAGGCTCGCGGCGGGGGAGAGCAGGAAGGCGATCAGCTCGGCGACCTCCTCGGGCTGGCCGGGGCGGCCGAGGGCGGTCGGGTAGGTGCCGGCGAACGGCCCGAAGACGGGGTCCTCGCGGAGCGCCTCGGTCATCGGGGTGGCGATCAGTCCGGGGGCGATCGCGTTGACCCGGATGCCACTCCCGGCCCAGCGCTCGGTGACGCGCTCACGACGCGCCCAGTAGGCCAGCGCCGTCTTCGAGGAGGGATAGACCTGGACCGCCTCGGTCTCCGCTGCGAGCGCCCGGGCGGCGTGCTCGTCGCCAGCCAGGCAGGCACTGGCGACCTCGGCGCTCCAGCCCGGCTGACAGGTGATCGAGTTGGAGGCCAGCAGCACCACGCCGGAGCCGTCCTGGAGCAGGTCGCGCAGTCCCTCGACGACGGCGATCGCGCCGAAGTAGTTCACCGAGACCAGCAGCGCCGGATCGACGCCGGTCAGCCCGGCGATGCCGGCGCAGGGCACGACGCCGTGGAGGCCGTCCGGCGCCAGCTCGCGGACCGCGGCGACCGCGTGCTCGCGTCCGGTCGGGATGCTCAGGTCGGCGTCGACGTCCGCGCCGGCTCGGTCGATCCCGATGACCCGGTCGCCCTCCCGCTCCAGCCGGGCGGCTGTCGCCGCGCCGATCCCCGAAGCGGCGCCGGTCACCACATAGGTCCGCATGCGCCTCATTGGAACTGAAACGCGTTCTATCTGTCCAGGCCGGTTGGTCGGGCGAACCACGGGTGATCTCTCCTCGCCGGCCCGATGGACGTGCCGCAGGCGACCTCCCTCTCGGGAGGCGCGTCAGGCTCACAGGCAAGAGGCCCGGAGTTTGGAGTGCCCCAGGGGCAGCGTCAAGCGATCTCAGGGCCGCACGAAGCCTTCGGCTCAGGCCGCCGAGCCCCGGGCGCGCCAATGAAAACACGCCCAAGATCCATCCATTGACATACTGAAATGATACCGACATACTACTTGACGCGACCACCTGGTCGTCTCTCTACACCGCTGCTAGTCCGGAAGGCGATCATGGAAGCAAAGAATCAGGTCGGGTCGCGTTGGGGAGCTTTGCGAGTTCGTGCGGGAGTCATCGCCGGGCTCATGGTCTTGGCCCTTGCCGCCTGTGGTTCCGAGGATGCCGGCGAAGGTCCCGAGACGCTCCGGGTCGGATTCCTCTACGACGTCCACGCGGCGAACGTGTGGACCCTCCCCGAATGCGAGAACGACGACGTTCGTTTCGAGATGGTGAACTTCAAGCAGTACGCGGAGGTTCAACGTGCCTTTGCATCCGGCGACGTCGACATCGCGTCCATGGGCTACCAGAACATGGCGCAACTGGTCGGCGACGGGTTCACCGACTTCAAGATGATCGCCGGCGTGGGCACCGGCAGTCAGAACCTTGTCCTGCGCAAGGGGTATGCGGCCTCGACGTGGGCCGATCTCAAAGGTGCCAAGGTGGGCATCCCGCCGAACAGCTTTGCGGAGATGAACTTCCGGGTCGGGGCTGAGGCCAACGGATTGAAGATCGAGGACGTCACGCTCGTTCCTTTCCCGGGGGCCGGGCCGCCGATGCTGGCCGCGCTGAAGTCGGGCGAGATCGATGTCATGGCGGCGTGGGAGCCGAACACCGCCACCGCCTCGGTCGAGGGCATCGGCGACTACGCGCCGTTCCCGCTCCAAGACCCTGAGAGCGCCTTGGGCAACGCCACCGGCGTCACCTATGCCACCAACCAGGTGATCTCGGAGTCGCCGACGGCGGTCAAGGCCTTTGTCGAATGCTTGGTCGAGCGTACCGATTACCTCAACCAGCACTCCGAGGAGTGGGCGAAGAAGCTGGTCGAGGCGACCGGACTGTCGCAGGAGGTTGCGAGCCAGGCGATTACGACCGGCGAGCTGGACAACAAGATCTATGAGTCGTCCGCGATGGGAATCATTCAGGCGTTCGCCTCTCAGGATCTGTTGAAGGATGTCAGTGCCGAGGTGCCCAACCATGTCGACTACTCGTTCCTCGAGGAGGTGACGGGGAAGTCGAAGACGGAGCTGGGTGCTGCCACCAACTGACCGGTCGCTGGAGCGGCCCGCACCGGCAAGGAGATAGCACGTGAGTCAACCCGAGTCGTCGTCGCTCGCAGGCCAGCGACAGATGCGGTATGGCCGGCAGGGTGGAGGAACTGCCGGCGTCGAGGGCAGGAGATTCGCCATCAGAAGGATGCTGGACATCAGGCGTTTGCGCCTGGAGTACCTAGTGGTGCCAGTTCTCGCGATCGTGCTGTGGGAGATCGTGGTCGCTACCGGCATCGTCGACCGTCGCCTGGTGCCGGCGCCGCATACGGTTGCCGATACTTGGTGGACCTGGGGATTCGGTCCAGAAGGCTCTCGTTACAGCGGGACCTGGCTTCCGGCGGTAGTGGCGAGCGCGACCCGGGTGATGCTGGGCTTCTTCATCGCGGCCGTGGCCGGTGTCACGGTTGGTCTCCTGATCGGATGGTTCAGGGCTCCCAAGGTCTTGATGCAGCCGATGATCGACGCCCTACGTCCGATTCCCACGACGGCCTGGATCCCGTTCTCGGTCGTGTTCTTCGGGATCAGCCCGGCCGCGTCGGTGTCGCTCATCGTCCTGGGCGTGTTCTTCCCGATCGCGCTGAACGCCTCCGGTGGTGCGCAGGGAACGCCGAGGGTGCTGGTCAATGCCGCTCAGATGCTGGGTACGTCGAAGCGCGCGCTGCTCTGGAAGGTGGTCTTGCCTTCGGCGCTACCCTCGATCGTTACCGGGCTCCGCGTCGGAATCGCGATCGCCTGGATCCTGGTGATCGTCTCCGAGATGATCGCAGTCAAGTCGGGATTGGGATTCAGCCTCTGGGATGCGTATTACTTCAACCGCATGGACATCATCGTGGCGGCCATGTTCAGCGTCGGCGCCCTGGGATATCTTTCCGACCAGATATTGGTGCGCTTGACCGCGCCCGTCAGAAGGTGGGCACCGGATGTCCGTTGACCGCGTCAATGTATCCACCGAATCTTCGACCGCCGGGGTCGTAAGGGTGCCCATGATCCATTGCGATCACGTGACGAAGATATTCTCGTCCAAGCGTGGTCGCTCCGATTTCTTGGCGCTCGACAATGTTTCGTTCGACGTTGCCGACGGCGAGGTCGTTGCCTTGCTCGGCCCATCGGGATGCGGCAAGTCCACGCTATTGTTCATGATGGCCGGATTCACATTCCCCACGACCGGCCAGGTCCTGGTGGGAGGACAGCCGGTGACCGGGCCCTCGCCCGAGAAGGGCGTGGTCTTCCAGGAGTACGCGCTCTTCCCGTGGCTGCGGGTTCGCAAGAATGTGGAATACGGCCTGCGCGAACGGGGTGTGCCCAGCAGTGACCGAAAGAGGATCGTCGACGAGATGCTGGCGCTCACCGGCCTGGACCATCTCGCTGACCACTACCCGAGCGAGCTGTCGGGCGGCTTGAAGCAGCGGGTCGCACTCGCCCGCGTCCTGGCCAACGATCCGAAGATCATGTTGCTCGATGAGCCGTTCGGCGCATTGGACGAGCAACGCCGGACGCAACTGCAGGATGAGTTCGCGGCGATCCACCAGCGGAATCCCAAGACGGCCGTGTTCGTGACGCACTCGATCGAAGAGGCGATCTTCCTCGGTGACCGGATCGTCGTCATGACGGGTCGACCCGGGCGTGTGGGCTCGGTGATCGATGTCGATCTCGCGCGACCGCGCGATCGAACCTCTGACGATTTCAACTCCCTCCGGCGCGTCGTTTCGAAGGCGTTATGGCAGGGAGAGAACTGATGCACCGGGATGGCCGGCGCCAGGCGCCGCATATCCGTACAGCGAATTTCGCGCTACAGCAAGAGGGGTTACGAGAGTGAGCACGCAGAGCGACCACGTCACGTTGGCGGCCCAGGTCGCGGAGTACGTCGATTCGAAAGAGACCGAGTTCGTTGAGATACTGGGCGACCTCATTCGCTTTCCAACGGTGATTGGGTCCGACTATACGGACATCCAGAACTATGTGGAGCAACGGATGTCGGGCCTTGGGATGGAGATAGAGCGCTGGATCCCGGATCTGACCGAATTGGCCGATCACCCTTGGTTCCGGCCGCTGGCCGGTCACTATCCGGGCATGACGGAGCTTCCGCAGTCCCCCGTCGTGGTCGGCCGAATCGGCGCCGGTCGGGGGCGGTCGCTCCTGATCAATGCACACGTCGATGTGGTGCCGGCCGGGTCGGCGGACACCTGGACCGCAGACCCGTGGTCCGGCGAGGTGCGTGACGGACGGATCTATG
>CAZTHV010000156.1:229-8012 GCA_964613165.1 uncultured Marmoricola sp. | reverse complement strand
GGTCGACAGCCATGGCTCGAGCTCGGCGGGACTGCTGATCCTCGGCGGTCTCGGCGCGGCCGGCCGGGCCGTGTTCGGTGGCTACTCGCTCTTCGGCCGCCGGCGGAAGGGGGCCACCTCCTGAGCCAGACCGCCCCCGAACCGACGAGAACCCCTCAACAGAAGGAACATCCATGAGCACACGCAGCATCCGACGAGTGGTGGTCGCCGCCGTAGGGCTCGCCCTTGCCGCCGGTCCGCTGGCGATCGGCGTCCCCGGAGCCTCGGCCGCCCGGTCCGCCACGACCGCCGTCGACACCAGCTATCTGCAGGACACCCTCGGCCTGCCCACCCAGACCGTCGTGGAGACGGTGACCTACGACCGGTTCCAGTGGCTGCTCCAGCAGCCGGGCCAGTACGCCTTCCTGATCGGGTCGCCCTCCGACCCGGGCTTCAAGGCCAACGCCGTGACCGTCGACGCGGCGGCCAAGACCGCCGGTGCCGCGAAGGTGTACTGGTTCGACCCGAACCTGTCCGGCTACACCGACACCAGGAGTCTGGACACCCGCAGCCCGGCGGACATCAACCTGGCGACGGCGTCCCGGACGGCGTTCGGCAACACCTGGAGGAACCTGCTGGGCCAGTACCTCGGCAACGGGATCAAGTCGGTCCCCTCCGCCAACCGGACGACCGTCACGATCACCGCCGACGACACCGTGGTGAACGACGCCACCGACCCGGCCTGGGACTTCCGGACCGGAGAGACCCCTGCCGTCGGCGCATCCGACGACGTCTTCCTCACCTACGACAAGGACCGCACCTCGGGCGGAGCGGCCGACAAGATCGCCGACTGGGTCAACCTGTCCACCGACGCGGACGTCGCGACCAGCACGGCGGCGGCGCTCGCCGCGATCGGTGGCGGGGGGACGATCGACCAGCGCAGCCAGTTCCAGTGGTGGAAGGACGCCGCCAACACCAAGCATGACCTGGCGTACGCCGACGACGCCCGGTACGGCGGGGACATCCTGGAGGACTCCGACGAGGCCGGCGGCTGGCGAGTCCAGCAGATCACCTACCCCGAGCTGATCCACCTGCTCGACGTGAAGGACACGGCCGGCAAGAACTTCGTGGTCCTCTTCGGCGGGACCTGGTGCCACAACACCCGGGCGGTGCTCAAGCACGTCAACCAGCAGGCCCAGGAGAACGGCGTGACCACGGTCTACAACCTGGACCTCGTCCTGGACGGTGGCACCACCAACGGCACCAACGGTGGCACCAACCCGATCCACGTGCGGGACAACGCCAACAGCGGCGCGACGACCGACTTCCGGCCGTCGTACCTGTACGGCGACCTCGTCCGCAAGTACCTCAGGAACCTGATCACCGAGTACGACGCCCACACGGGCAACCGGGTGTCCTACTACCCGAACGGTGACCTGACCGCCTTCCCGGACGTCGTCCGCAAGCTGCAGGTGCCGTTCCTGATCAACTACGAGCGCGGCACCGGCACCAACCCGTCGGGCACGGCGATCAAGCGACAGTGGATCCAGCAGGACGCCGACCCGTCGACCGGGCTGCCCACGTTCCGCGAGTACATGACGGAGTGGTGGTTCACCCAGCCCTCCGCCCAGCTGGGTCTGGCCTTCCCGATCCCGGCGGATGAGTCGACGCTGACCAACCCTCAGCAGACGCAGCTGCAGCAGGCCCGCAGCAACGTGGCGTTCGCGCAGGACGGGCTGGCCAAGCTGGACCTCTTCTTCGGCGGCCTGCCGGGCGCGGTGGTCGCGGATCCGACGGTGACGGCGCCGACCGCGGCGTACGGCAAGGCGCCGGTGGTGAATCTGGCGATCGAGAACAAGTACGGCCGGGTCCCGGCCGGCAACGCGACGCTGACCGTCGGCGGGCGGACCTACACCCAGGCGGTCGCCCAGAACGCCGCCTCGTTCATCGTGGCCAAGCTGGCGCCGGGGTCCTACCCGTTCACGGTCGCCTACGCCGGTGACGACCAGGTCGTCGCCTTCCAGCGGACCGGCACGCTCGTCGTCGCCAAGGGCGGCGCGCCGAAGACGGCCGGCAAGGTGGCGAAGGCGCCGACCAGCAAGAAGGCCGGGCGCTATCAGGTGAAGGTGACCGGTGTCGCGGGGCTGGCGACGCCGAGCGGCAAGGTCACCGTGACGTTGACCAAGGGCCGGGCCAGGAAGGTGCTCACCGGCAAGCTGAAGAAGAACGGCGTGGTGAAGGTGGCCGTGCCGAAGCTTGCCAAGGGCGCCTGGAAGGCGACCGTCGGCTACGCCGGCGACGCCAACTACGCCGCCGCCACGACGAAGGGCAAGGCGGTCAAGGTCAAGAGGTGATCGCCGGGGCCGGCCGGGGGCGTCGACCCCGGCCGGCTCGCCCGCGGCAGGGCACCATGGTTCCGTGAGCGACCAGCTGACCTTCGCCGCGGGCATCGCCGTGCTCACTCTGGGCACGGCGGCGCTCGCGCGCTGGGCGCGGATCGAGCTGGGCTGGCTTCCGGTCCTGGCGATCGCCCGGGCCGTGGTCCAGCTCGCCGTGGTCGCCTTGCTGCTGCGCGGCATCCTCGACTACCCGGCTACGGTCCTGGCGTTCCTGGCGCTGATGCTCACCACGGCATCGGTGACCGCGGGCGGACGGCTGCGCGAGACCTGGCACGGCCGCCGGGCGGCCGCCGCCGGGGTGGTGGCCGGCGGGGTCACGTCGGTCGGCGCGGTCCTGCTGCTCGGGCTGGTCGATCTCGAGGTGCGCTACGTCGTCGCGGTGGCGGGCATCGTGATCGGCAACGCGATGAGCGCCGCGACGCTGTCCGGCCGCGCCCTTCAGCGGACCGCGCGGGACCGGGCCGGCGAGATCGAGGCCTGGTTCGCGCTGGGCGCCCGGCCCGCTCGGGCTCACGCCGAGGTGGCCCGCGAGGCGGTGCGCGAGTCGATGCTGCCGACCCTGGACCAGACCCGCTCGACCGGCCTGGTCACCTTGCCGGGCGCCTTCGTCGGCGCCCTCTTCGGAGGAGCGAGCCCGGTCGAGGCGGCCCAGTTCCAGCTCGTCGTGCTGGCCGGGATCGCGCTGGCGATGCTGATCTCCGGCCTGGTGGTCACCAGGATCGTCGCCGGGTCGCCGTACGTCACCTGCGCGACCGACCGCGGAGTGGCGTCGAGCGCATGAGGGCCCGTGCGCTGACCGCTACTTCAGCGGGTGGGCGAGCTCGTCGGCGGGCAGCCGGGCGAGCACCACGGCGAGGACGGCGAAGAGAGCCGGCGAGGTGCCGGCCACGATGAAGGTGGTGCGCACGCCGATCGCGTCGGAGACCGGCCCGGCGAGGGCCATCGACACCGGCATCAGGCTGATCGAGACGAAGAAGTCGAGCGATGCCACCCGGCCGAGCAGCTCGGGCGGGACGCGACGCTGCAGCAGCGTGCCCCAGATGACCATCGGGGCGGAGAAGAGCACGCCGAGCACCAGGCCGGAGGCCACCACCACCCACAGCTGGTCGGTCAGGCCGATCAGCACGAAGGGCAGGCAGCCGACGCCCCACATCAGGTTCATCCAGGTGAGGTAGCGCCGGGGCATCGGCAGCGACGCCATCACCAGCGAGCCGAGCGCACCGCCGATGCCGAACGCCGCCATCACCAGGGCGTGGTCGCCGGGTCCGCCACCGAGCCGATCCTTGATGACGAAGGGCACCAGCACCTCCAGCGGGCCCATCATCACCAGGATCATCAGCGAGGCGAAGAGGAGCGTGGCCAGCAGCCAGGGCGTGCGCACCATGTAGCCGAAGCCCTCGCGCATGTCGCGCAACAGCGCGCGGACCGGATGCTCCTCGCTCGCCACGCCGAGGTCGCGGCGCAACGGAGTGCGCGGCACCCGGGTCAGCGCCACCCACGCGCCGAGCGCGCTCACCGCGGCGATGATGAACGCCGCGGACGGGGCGGCCCAGCCGATCACCAGCCCGGCGACGGCCGGGCCGATGGCCTGGCTGATCGTCGGGCGCACCATGCCCTCGAAGCCGTTGACCGCCATCAGGTCGGACTCGCCGATCAGTGCGGGCAGCCAGGCGGAGTACGCCGGGTAGTAGAACGCCATCCCCACGCCGAGGATCAGCCCGACGACGGCGAGGTGCCACACCTGGGTGAGGTCGGTCAGCGAGAGGACGGCGACCACCGCCATGCCGGCGAACTCGAGGCCGGCCACGCACAGCAGGATGCGCTTCTGCGCCACCCGGTCCGCGACCACGCCGCCGGCCAGCGCCGGCAGCAGGACGCCGATCGCCGACGCCGTGGAGACCACCGACAGCTGCGCGGGACCGCCATCGAGCCGGATCACCTCCCAGACCAGGGCGACCAGCCACACGCCCGAGCCGAACGAGGTGAGCACCAGCGCCACCGCGAGCCGTCGGTAGGCGGGGTAGCGGAAGGGCGTCAGCGCGCGCGGCAGCGACCGGCCCTGGGCCTGGTCGCCGACGGCGTCGGCGACCTCGAAGGAGAACGGATCGCTCACCGGGTCAGCCTGGCATCGCGCACCGACACCGGGCCAGCGGGTTTCGCGATCGGCATCCGGGTGACCCGCCACCGCCGCCGGTGCAGGATGGTCCCGTGGGCGAGCTGGTGGAGCTGGACGAGGCCAAGTGCCGAGAGCTGCTCGAGGCCGGAGTGGTCGGGCGCATCGCCGTGGTCACCCCCGAGGGCCCGTACGTCGTGCCGGTGAACTACGTCGTCGTGGACGCCGCCGTCGTCTTCCGCACCTCGCCGCAGAGCGTGCTCGGCCGGATGGCGCCCGGCACCGTGGTCGCCTTCGAGGTCGACCGGATCGACCACGAGGACCACCGCGGCTGGTCCGTCCTCGCCGTCGGCCCGTGCGAGCTGGTCACCGACGTGGCCGAGCTCGAGGCCGCGACGCCGTACTGGAACCCGCGGCCCTGGGTGAGCGGCGAGCGCGCTGCCCACCTGCGGGTGCCGTGGACCCGGTTGAGCGGCCGGCGGATCGGCGGCGGCTGGACCTATGAGAACGAGGTCCCGGTCCGGGCGCGGCACTGAGCCTCCTGGACGGCACTGAGCCGCCCGAAGAAGGCTCAGTCGAGCAGATCGGCGTAGTCCGGGTGCTTGCCGATCCAGCCCTTCACGAACGGGCACAGCGGCACCACCCGGAGCTCGCGGCCGCGGACGTCGTCCAGCGCGGAGCGGACCAGCGCCGACCCGATGCCCTGACCCTCGAACGCGGACTCGATCTCGGTGTGCGTGAAGGTGATCACGCCGTCCGCGAGGCGGTACTCCGCGAACCCGGCCAATTCTCCGTCGCGACTCGCCTCGTAGCGGCTCGCCCCGAGGTTGTCCTCCACCTGGATGTCACTCATGCGGCCACGGTACGCCGCGGGGGTTGCCCTCAGCGGCCGTAGTAGGCGCGCTTGGCCCGAGCGGCGTTGGCGTCCTGCCAGGCCAGCCAGGCGGGGCTGGTGACCAGCGCCGGGGGGAGCGCGGCGCGGCAGGCGTCCGTGGCGCAGCTGCGGTAGCGGGTCCACAGCCGCCGCAGCTCACGGCGTACGCCGGCATAGGCCGGGTCCTTCCAGACGCTGCGCAGCTCGTTGGGATCGCTCATCAGGTCGTAGAGCTCGGCCTCCCCGCTGGAGTACCGGATCAGCTTGTAGCGGCCGGTACGGATGCCGGAGGTGGTCAGCCCGTGTGGGAAGGCCATGCCCTTGCGGCGGACGACGTCCTTGAGCAGCCCCTCGGTGACCACCGGTGTGCTCCACGGCTGGTCGGGGCCGGTCATCGCGGCGTACTTGGAGGCACCGTCCATGGCCGGGAGTGGGCGGGCGCCGGCGATGTCGAGCACGGTCGCGGTCAGGTCGACGGTTGTGATCGGGGTGAAGCGGTCGCCGCGTCCGATGCCCGGACCGGCGACGACCAGCGGCACGCGCAGCACCGGCTCGTGCGCCTTGATCTTGCCCTGCCGCTGCCGGTGCTCGCCCTGGTAGTAGCCGTTGTCGGAGGTGAAGACGAGGACCGTGTTGGCGTACTCGCCGGTCGCCTTGAGCCGCTTCACGATCCGACCGAATTCGTGGTCCCAGGCGAAGATCGCCTCGGCGCGCTGCCGCTCGACCTCCAGCATGCCGGCCTTCTCCCGCGCGGTCGCCTCGGGCCACTTGCGCACGTTGCGCGGCTTGTCGCGGACGTCGGCCTCGGCGGCGCCCCGCTCGGGCACGCCGAGTGCTCGCTTGATCCGCTTGTCGAAGCGGCCCTTGACCCAGGACGGCCGGGCCGCGGTGACCAGCTCGTAGACCTTGCCCTTGCTGGTGCGCTGCAGCGGCGGATCGTCGGCCTCGCGCGGGGCGCCGTGGTGCGGCGCGACCGGCGTCACCCACATGAAGAACGGCTTGTCCTCGCGGTGGTACCTCGAGATCAGCCCCCGCACCTGGTTGCCGATGACCGTCGAGGAGTACTGCCCGCGGTGGGGCACGGTGCGGCCATTGACGTTCTGGGTGAAGGCGAAGTAGTTGTACGTGCCGCCGGCGTTGGGCGATCCGGTGGGGAAGCGCGTCTCCAGTCCGACCATCCAGTCCGTCCAGCCCGCGGGCACGTAGTGCTCCGAGGCTCGCCCGGTGACCCGGGAGCGCTGCAGGCCGTACTGGTTGAGGTACTTGCCGACCAGCGCGGTCCGGTACCCGGCCTGCTGCAACCGGCCGGCGACGGTGAGGTGGTCGTCCAGCGAGCCGAAGCCGTAGGGCGCGTCGTGGTAGAGCACCCGGTGGTTGTGCGCGTACTGGCCGAGCAGGAAGCTCGCTCGTGCCGGGCAGCACAGCGGGTACGGCGAGAAGGAGTTGCGGAAGTCCAGCCCGCGGTCACGCACGTACTTGCGGGCGTTGGGGGCGAAGCGCAGCTCGTCGGCCCGCATGTCGTCGAGCATGACGACCATGATATTCGGGCGTACGCCGCGCTGCGCCGGCGGAGCGACGGCCGGGACCGGCGCGGTCGTCACTGGCGCGGTCGTCACTGGCGAGGTGGCGACGGCCGGACGGCGCGAGGGCAGGACGGCGACGAGCGTGCCCGCCACGACGGCGGCGACCACCAGCGCGATCAGGACACGCGGACGCCCGAGGCGGGCGAGTCGGGGCCAGAGCACCCCGTATCAGATCACGCCCGCGGCCCGCCCTCTCGCACGAACCGCCGGAAGATCGCCGGGGACCGATCTCGGACCCCTCCGACTTTACATTCGGATGGGTCTTGTCAACATGCTTTACATTCCCTACTCTCTTGTCAATCCAGTGTCGTCCGAGTCGGACGGCGGTCACGACAGGAGTGATCGATGGCGATCGACAACATCCCGAACTCCACGGTGCCGGAGGGCTCCACGGAGATCTGGAGGGACAAGAAGCGCTACCTGTGGCTGATCGGCCTGGTCGTGCCGAGCCTGGCCTTCGTGGCCGGCGGCATGTGGATGCTGACCGGCTGGGGCGTGTGGCTGTGGATCGGCCCCATCGTGATCCTGGGCATCGTCCCGGCCATCGACCTGATCGCCGGCCTGGACCGCTCCAACCCGCCCGACGACGTGATCGAGGCGCTGGAGAACGACAAGTACTACCGCTGGATCACCTTCATCTTCCTGCCGATCCAGTACGCCGGCTTCGTGATGGCCTTCTGGCTCATCGCCGGTGGAGAGCTCGGCGGGCACACCCTGGACACCTGGGGCAGGATCGGCATCGCCGTCTCGATCGGCTGCGTCGGCGGCATCGGCATCAACACCGCCCACGAGCTGGGCCACAAGAAGGAGAGCCACGAGCGCTGGCTGTCCAAGA
>CAZTHV010000156.1:0-219 GCA_964613165.1 uncultured Marmoricola sp. | reverse complement strand
GGTCACTTCTACATCGAGCACAACCGCGGCCACCACGTCCGCGTCGCCACCCCCGAGGATCCCGCCTCAAGTCGAGTGGGCGAGAGCTTCTACCAGTTCTGGCCGCGCACCGTGCTGGGCTCGCTGAAGAGCGCGTGGAGACTGGAGAGGCGCCGCTACGCCCGCCGCGACCAGCACCCGTTCCGCATCGGCAACGACGTGCTCAACGCCTGGCTGATG
>CAZTHV010000155.1:7013-8049 GCA_964613165.1 uncultured Marmoricola sp. | reverse complement strand
GTCGCCGTACACCTCGTCGGTGGAGACGTGGTGGAAGCGGGTGCCGTGCTTGCGGACCGCCTCCAGCAGCGTGAAGGTGCCGATCAGGTTGGTGCGCACGAACGTGCTGGGATCCCGCAGGGAGTTGTCGTTGTGGGACTCGGCGGCATAGTGGACGATCGCGTCGTGGCCGCTCACCAGCGGATCCACCACCTCGGGGTCGGCGATGTCGCCGACGACCAGCTCGACCCGGTCCTCGGGGAGTCCGTCGAGTGCTTCGCGGGATGCCGCGTAGGTGAGCTTGTCCAGCACGGTCACGCGGACGTCGGTGTGCGCGACGAGGTAGTGGACGAAGTTGGAGCCGATGAAGCCGGCCCCTCCGGTCACGAGCAGTCGGTGCACCTGGTGATCGTAGTTGAGCGGACGCCGGTCTCCCGGAACGTAGACTCACCGGTCATGCGCGGGATCATCCTCGCCGGCGGCACCGGCACCCGGCTGCACCCGATCACGCTCGGCGTCAGCAAGCAGCTGGTCCCGGTCTACGACAAGCCGATGATCTACTACCCGCTGTCCACGCTGATGCTGGCCGGCCTGCGAGAGATCCTGGTGATCACCACGCCGCACGAGGCCGAGCCGTTCCGGCGCTTGCTCGGGGACGGATCCGGGTTCGGCATCTCGCTCTCGTACGCCGTGCAGCCGAGCCCCGACGGCCTCGCCCAGGCATTCGTCATCGGCGAGGACCATCTGGCCGGCGGCCGGGCCGCGCTGATCCTCGGCGACAACATCTTCTACGGCAGCGGGATGGGCAGCCAGCTGCAGAGGTATGCCGACGTCGACGGTGCCGAGGTCTTCGGCTACCAGGTCGACGACCCCACGGCGTACGGCGTGGTCGAGTTCGACGCCGACGGGCGGGCGCTGTCGCTGGAGGAGAAGCCGGCCAAGCCGCGCAGCCGCTACGCCGTGCCGGGCCTCTACTTCTACGACGACAGCGTCGTGGAGCGCGCGAAGACGCTGACTCCGTCGGCGCGCGGCGAGCTGGAGATCACCGACCTCAACC
>CAZTHV010000155.1:2507-7003 GCA_964613165.1 uncultured Marmoricola sp. | reverse complement strand
GAGCTGCTCCCGCGAGGCACCGCCTGGCTGGACACCGGCACCTTCGACTCGCTCAACGACGCGGCCAACTTCGTGCGCACCATCGAGCAGCGTCAGGGCCTGATCGTCGGTGCCCCCGAGGAGGTCGCCTGGCGGATGGGCTTCCTCAGCGACGAGGAGCTCCTCGCCCGCGCCGAGGCCTTCGGCAAGAGCGGGTACGGCGCCTACCTGCGCGGCCTGCTCGACGGCTGAGCCTCCGGAGGCCGACGGACGTAACAGCCCGAAACGGGGCCTCCTCCCGCGGGAGGGAGCGAGCCGCGGGGTCGTTATGTCCGTGGCGCTACGAGTCGATCTCCTGGCCGGTCGGGTCGGGGGCGGCGACGTCCTCGAGGAAGGCGCCGCCGATCGGCTCGGAGTGCCAGGCGGCCAGCTCCCAGCTGCGGCCGTCGCCGACCAGCTCGATGCACGCGGTGTTGTGCAGGGGAGCGGCCGCCCGTGTGTGCGACTCCAGGCCGGGCACCCGGGCGGAGACCCAGGTGCGGATCGCGGCGCCGTGGCTGACCAGCACGGCACAGTCCTGGCCGATGCCGAGGACGGTCTCCACCGCGGCGTCGTACCGCTCGAGGAACTCACGGCCGGACTCCCCGCCCGGCATCCGGACGTCGTAGCGCCGCTCGATCCAGGCGCCGACGGTGGTGATGTAGCCCTCGACGGCCTCGTGGGAGGTGGCCATCTCGAAGTCGCCCGCGGAGACCTCGCGCAGGCCGTCGAGGATCTGTGCCTCCAGGCCGTGGGTGCGCCCGATCGGCTCGGCGGTCTCGTGGGTGCGGATCAGCGAGGAGGCGTAGAGCCCGGCGATCGGGCGGTCGGCCAGCGCGCGCGCCGCGGCCTCGGCCTGGCGCTGGCCGAGATCGGTCAGGCCCAGGCCGGGGAAGGCGGTGTCGAGCGCGCCCGCGGTGTTGCCGTGGGTCTGGCCGTGTCGGAGCAGCAGCAGGCGCATGCGGGCATCGTACGGAGGCGCCGACTCAGTCGGCCCGGTGGTCGGCCCGGTCCTCGGCCCGGTCCTCGGGGCGGTCGGGCAGCCGCCAGGCATCGGCCATGTTGTCGAAGGGCGGCAGGCCCCGGCTCTGCCGGACGAATCCCCACGCCAGCGGGCCGAGCAGCAGCATGCCGGCGCCGAGGATGCCGACCCACTCCGGCGACATCCCGAGCATCTTCAGCCCGGTGAGGGTGAGCACGATCACGATGCCCCGGCGGATCACCGACTGCGACACCCAGCCGGCCAGTCGCGCGCCCACGAATGTGCCCGGGGTCCCGCCGAGGATCAGCGGGATCAGCACCACCCAGGTGACGCCCTCGGTGACCACGTGCCCGATCGCCGCGGCGAGGACCAGGGGAACGGCCTGGACCAGGTCGGTGCCGACCAGCCGGACGGCCGAGAGCGTGGGATAGATCAGCAGCAGCGCCACCATGATCAGCGAGCCGGAGCCGACGCTGGTGATCCCGACCAGGAGCCCGCCCACGGCGCCCACCAGCAGCGTGGGGACGGCACGGATGTGCGGCTCGTCCTCGCTGAGGATGTTGCCGCCGGTGACGTGCCGCAGCTGGAGGTACATCCGCAGCGCATAGCTGCTTGCCGCCAGCAGCAGCGCCCAGCCGATCGCCGTGGTGAGGAACTCGGTCCGTGCCTCGGCGTCCCCGACCGCCTTGACGATGAAGCCTCCGGCGAAGGCGAACGGCACCGACCCGAGCATCAGCAGCCCGGCCAGGCGGAAGTTGGGCGAGCCGCTGCGCCAGTGCACCGCGGCGCCGACGGACTTGTTCACGCTGGCGGCGACCAGGTCGTTGGCGACGGCCGCCGCGGGGTTGATGCCGAGGAAGATCAGCGCCGGCGTCATCAGCGCGCCGCCGCCCATGCCGGTCAGCCCGACGACGATGCCGATGCCGAAGCTCACACAGAGGACCGACAGGGCATCGGTGGTCAGCAGGTCAGTCACGGACGGGTCATCTCCTCAGGCACGATCTCGAAGGGCAGGACAGCCAGTACGTCGGCCAGCGCGTCGGCCACGGTGCGGCCGGTGGTGTCGACGCGGACGGTGGCGTCCTCCGGCTCCTCGTACGGGCTGGAGATGCCGGTGAACTCGGGGATCTCCCCGGCGCGAGCCTTGGCGTAGAGGCCCTTGCGGTCGCGGCGCTCGCACTCCTCCAGCGGGGTCGCGACGTGGACCAGCACGAAGATCCCACCGGCCGCCTCGACCAGCTCGCGGACCTGCTTCCGGGTGCTGTCGAACGGCGCGATGGGTGAGCAGACCGCGACGCCACGATGGCGGGCGATCTCGGCGGCGACCCAGCCGATCCGGCGGATGTTGGTCTCCCGGTCCAGCTTTGAGAAGCTGAGCCCGGCGCTGAGGTGCCGGCGCACCACATCGCCGTCGAGGCTGGTGACCGTGCGGCTGCCCTCCTCGAGGATCAGGTCGGTGAGCGCCTGTGCCAGCGTGGACTTGCCGCTGCCGGAGAGGCCGGTGAAGAAGACGACCACGCCGGGGTCCTCGGGCTGGTCCTGCGCGAGCACCTCGGCGACCGGCGCCGGCAGGTCGCCGGTGCCCGGTACGGCGAGCACCTCGTCGCCGTACGCCGCCGAGACCGTCGCTCCCAGTCCGTGATCGGTCTCGGCGTCGCCGTGGCTGGGCAGTGGGACCGCGACGACACTCGCGCGCGGCAGCGTCCCCGCGGCGGCCAATGTCGCCCTGACCAGGCCCACGCCGCTGACCTCCTGAGGGGTGCCGTGGCCGCACAGTGCGAGCAGCACCACGTCGCGACCGGCTGCCGCGTCGGCGATCCGGTCGAGATCGTCGGTGGTGAGCGGAGCGGCGACGGGGACCACCAACGCGCCGGGGTGCGTGGTCCTGACCTCGGCGGGGGCCAGGTGCAGCCGGCGGAACGGCCCGTGCGAGGGGGCCGACAGTGCGGTCAGTCCCGTGGGCGTCCAGCGGGCGAGCGGCAGGCCCTCGGGGTCGACGAGCTCGACCTCCGTGGCGCCGGCCAGCTCCGCCGGCAGGTCGAGCCGGATCACGTCGTCGTACGTCGTCCGGGGCGCGAGCGCCCCGTTGAGGAGGAGCTCCAGGTCGTCGAGCTCGCGTGGCGAGGGGCAGAACTGCGGCACAGGCACCGGATCATGGTGCCAGAGTGCCGGAAGTAGCACTCCTGCAAGCACCTATCGCGGACAGATTGTCGTTTGGCACAAGGGTTGTGAGCATGATCACCGGCTCACCGCTTGCTTCTGCTAGCAATAGTTAGCACTATGGAGACATGACCAGGAAGAGCAAGGTGAGCATCACCGTCGAGTCGCTGGGGATGTACCTGCGCGAGCAGCGTGTGGCCGCCCGGCTCTCGCTGCGGCAGCTCGCCGAGCAGGCGGGGGTGTCCAACCCGTACCTGAGCCAGATCGAGCGAGGACTGCGCAAGCCGTCCGCCGAGGTCCTCCAGCAGCTCGCCCGCGCACTGCGGATCTCTGCCGAGCAGCTCTACGTCCAGGCCGGGATCCTCAACCCGGACGACGTGGAGGTCCGCTCCGTGGAGCTGGCCATCCTGGCTGACCGGGTGCTCAGCGAGCGGCAGAAGCAGTCGCTGCTGGAGGTCTACCAGTCCTTCCGCGCTGCCGCCGAGGCGACCAGCCAGACGCTGCGCGGGAACGCACCCGTCGAGCCGGCCGAGGCGCCCGCCCCGGTCGACGTACCCGCCGAGGACACCGCATCCACCAGGGATGACGGAGCCGGAGAGTCCGGCCCGGCCACCCCCCATGAAGGAGACTGAGATGACGAAGACCAAGCTCGATGTCGAGCAGCTCAAGACCGAGGCCGTGAAGTCGCTGTACGCCGTCGCCGGCGCGACCGAGCTGGCCGTTGAGGTGGCCCGCGGCTACGCCAGCGAGGCCCAGCAGGTCGCCCAGGACCGGTTCGACGACGTGCAGACCCGCGTCGCCAAGGTCGACCTGGAGCCGAAGGCGCTGCAGAGCCAGGCGCTCAGTGTGGTGAACGCCCGCGTGGCGGAGCTGCAGAAGGACGCCAAGGACGCCCAGGCCCGCTTCGAGGCGCGAGTCGCCGAGCTGCAGAAGGATGCCCAGGGCATCTCCGCCAAGGTCGAGGCTCGCCTCACCGAGGCGCTGGAGGAGGTGACCGCGACCTACGCCGACCTGGCTGCCCGCGGTGAGAGGTTCGTGGTCGCGATCCGCAAGGACGGCGTCAAGTCCGTCGCGGGCGTGAGGCCGAAGGCCCGCCCCGCCGCGAAGAAGCCCGCCGCCAAGAAGGCGCCGGCCACCAAGTCGGCCACCAGGAAGGCTCCTGCCAAGAAGACAGCGGCCAAGAAGGCAGCCGCAGAGAAGACAGCTGCAGAGAAGGCCGCCCCCCAGGCCTCCTGACGCTTCGGCTCCTCGACGGACCCCCGGCCACCCTGGCCCGGGGGTCCGCCGCGTCTCCGCGTCCGGGAGGCGCCGCGTGCCGTCTCCCCGTACGCTGGCG
>CAZTHV010000155.1:0-2497 GCA_964613165.1 uncultured Marmoricola sp. | reverse complement strand
CTGGCGCCGTGCATGTCTTCGCCTTCGAGTCCGGGCTGCTGTCCCTGATCTACCTCGCGCTGCTCGTCGTCAAGGTCTGGGCCCTGGTCGATGCCATCACCCGGCCCAGCGCGGCCTTCCCGGCCGCCGGCAAGCTGACCAAGGTGGCCTGGCTGTGGATCCTCGGGCTCACGCTGGCCGTCGCGATCGTCTTCCCCAGTGTGGTGGGACTGCTCTCGATCGCCGGCACCGTCGCAGCGTTCGTCTACCTCCTTGACGTCCGGCCCGCGCTGGCCGAGCTGACCCGTCGGCGCTGAGCCTCCGCGGGTTGAGCGTCTGCCTACGATGAACGCTCCCGCCGTCTCCGAAGGACCGTCGATGCGTGTGCTGCTGCGTGCCATCGTGACCGTCGCGCTGCTACTGGGTGGCGTGACCGCGTGCGACAGCGCCCCCAGCTCGACCGGCACGTCCGACGGACCCAGTGATGTGGCCGAGGCGAGCGCGACCGCCTCCCCGGAGCTGGCGGCCGACACCTGCTGGACGGACCGCCGGCTCGGCTCGGACCCGCAGGAGGCACTCGCGGTCGCGACCGGCCACCAGGTCGCCTACGAGGTCGCGGCGCCGCTGCTGGCCGACCGGCTGGCCTTTGCCGAGTCGGTGCCCTGCGATCAGCCGCACGCGGTCGAGGTCTATGCGCTGAAGCGGCTGCCGGCGTACGAGAGCAAGCTGGAGAGCTACCGCCCGTTGCTGCGCCCGCGGTCCAAGCTCTACCGAGCCGTGAGCGCCGGGGCGCGGCAGGCATGCATGAGCCCGGCGTTGGCCAAGGCAGTCAGGCAGGCGGGGGTGACCGGCGCGGTGATGACTCCGGCCCTGGCGCCGGGCGTCGAGCTGACGTGGGCGCCGGCGCCGCCGGAGCAGTGGGAGAAGGGGCAGCGGGTCTTCGCCTGCGCGCTGGTCTGGGACCGGCCGGTCAAGGCCCGGTACGACGCCGTCGAGTCCAAGCGCCTGCCGACGGGGCAGCGGATCTGCATCCTGACCAGCGCCCGCAGCTACGTCGACTGCGCCCGCAAGCACGACCGAGAGCGGCTCGCCGTCATCGATGTCTCCGCTGCCGTCGCGGCCGGCACGTTCCCCGGCAGGTCGGCGCTGCGCCGCGGTGCCGAGGGTCGCTACGCGGACCTGCCCGCCACCCTCTACGACCGGCTCGACGCTGCCTGCACGGCGTACCTCAAGGCGGTCTCCACCACCAAGAAGCTGACCGGCGTCGCCAACATCGACCCCGCCGTCTGGCCCGCCGCCGACGGGACCTGGCCGGTCTGGTGCGAGGCCGACACGCCACCCGGGCAGAGGTCCCTGGTCAGCAAGGGGTCGGTCTTCGACCGCGGCTGAACCGTATCCGCAGGCAGTTCGCCTCAATTGGCGCGCCGCGAGCCGCTTCCGGACCGAACTTCCTGCAGTCGGGTCCTCGTCACGGTCTCGATCGCCTGGTGGACCCGCTCGGAGTGGTGCTTCACGTCGTCCCAGGTGAACCGGAGCACGAGCCAGCCGGCGCAGACCATCGAGGTGTAGCGGCGGCAGTCGTAGCGGAACGCCTCGCGCTCGGAGTGGAACTCGTGGCTCTCGGCCTCCAGTGCGATCCGGAGCTCCCGATCGCCGACATCGCAGTGCCCGATCGACCCGACGGGGCACTGGGCGATCGCGGCGAATCCCTCGACCTCCAGCGCGATCGCCCGAAGAGCGGACTCGAACGGGTTGGCCGCCTGCCTGGTCGCGACCCGGATCACTCGACGGGCCCGTGCCCTGCCGGTCCGGGGTGACTGCTCAGCCTGGGCTCGAAGCTGGGCCTTGTCGACCTGACGTGACCGCAGGGCCGAGTCGGCGACGGCGAGCGCCTCGCTGAGAGGCAGCGCCCGCGCGCAGTCGATGACCGTCCGGGCGGGATCGGTGACACCTCGCTCGATCTCGTCGGGATCGAGGATGGACCAGAAGAGGCGGATGTCTGCGGCGCTCTGGCGGCTCGTGCGTGGCACGGTGACCATGGGCCGCGGCGGTGGCGTCCACACCTTCCAGCCGTGCTGCGTCGCCGCGCTCAGATGGGAGAGCGCGCCGTGGAGCCGCCGCGCCGCGAGGACGGCTTCGTCCACGTCGGGGAGGCAGTAGAGGCCGTGCTTCGCCCGCACGATCTCTCCGCTCCTCAGCGCGTCTTGGAGCTGCCGGCGCGTGCATCGGCGCAGCAGCTCGGCCCGGCCGGAGATCCCGCCGAGCTCCACGAGCAAGTCGCGCACCTTCATCCGCCGAGCATGCCCTCGTTCGGGAGAGCGGCGCGGCGTTCGTCCACAGACCCTTTGCGCAGGCAGTTCGGCTCGTCAGGACGGACTACGCGTCGGGTGGGCGCGAACTGCCTGCTGATCGTACGGGGGCGGCCGCTGAGAACGCTCTCAGCCCGCCTTCGGCTCGACCGGCTGGCGGAGGATGGTCCGGAGCCTCTCCGGAGCGGTGCGGCGGGGGTCGCTGAGGT
>CAZTHV010000154.1:6255-8145 GCA_964613165.1 uncultured Marmoricola sp. | reverse complement strand
CCTCGGTGACGAGGCGGGCGAAGCCTGATGTGCGGCGCGACTGCGGGCGGCCTCTCCCTCGACGGCGTCAACGTCGCCAAGGAGGCCGTCGTCCAGGGCCAGGTGACCCGCGAAGGTGAGCCGGTGCCGAACGCCTACGTGCGGCTGCTGGACCGCAGCGGCGAGTTCACTGCCGAGGTGCCCACCTCGGTGACTGGGCACTTCCGGTTCTTCGCCGGCCCGGGCGAGTGGACGCTGCGCACGCTGGCGCCCAAGGCGCAGCCGGTCGACAACCCGGTCACCGCCGCCACCGGCGTGATCGCGGAGGTCGCGGTCGCGATCTGACCCACCCCAACGAACGGCCCCCGCGGACACGTCCCCGGGGGCCGTTCGTGCGTCCGCCCTCGCGGTCGCCGGGCGTCGGCGGCTAGGCTCACCGGTCATGTCGGGGCCCGACTCGCCTGATGCTCCTCCGCCCGAGGTGCCCGAGGAGTTCGCTGACGCCTACCGTGCGGCGTACCGCGAGGCGCTGGGTGACGAGGTGCCGTCCGCACGCCCGGACTCCGGCGGCGACCACCGCGCAGCCGCCGGCGGTCGCTGGCGGTTGCCGGCGCTGGTCGCCGCGGGTGCGCTGGCGCTGATTCTGGTGGCGTACCTCCTGGGCCGGCTGCTCTCCAGCGACCCCGGCGGGCCCGCCGGTGGGCCGGCCACGCCGGCGCCGATCACGTCCGCTCACGTGGAGCAGAGTCAGGCCGACAGCACCGAGGACGAGGTCGACGAGGATGCCTGGACCGGCGACCTGGAGCCGGTCACCGTGCGCTCCGTCTCCGTCGACTGCACCTCAGGGCCGAGCGTCGACTCGTCGGGTCAGAAGGTCGCCTACCGGGCACGCAACGCCATCGACGGCGACCCGACCACGGCGTGGCGCTGCGCAGGCGACGCCTCGGGACGCACCCTGACGCTGCGCCTGCCGAAGGGGACCGAGGTCGGCGAGGTCGGGCTCATCCCGGGCTATGCCAAGACCGACCCGAGCAGTGGCGTCGACCGGTACGCCGAGAACAACCGGATCACCCAGGTCACCTGGACCCTCGAGGGATCCGGCGAGCCGGTCGTGATCGAGCAGCGACTCGACGGGCGGCCGGGCAAGCGCGACCTGCAGTCGACCCGGATCCCACCCACCGTCGCCGACCGGATCGTCCTGCGGATCGACGCCGTCGTCCGTGGCGCTCGCAACATCACCGCGATCAGCGAGATTGCCGTCTCCGCCGTGGACGACTGATCAGGGCGACTGGTCAGGGCGACTCCAGGATCAGCGTCACCGGCCCGTCGTTGACCAGCTCCACCGCCATGTCGGCGCCGAAGACACCTCGCTCGACGTGGGTACCGAGCCGCTCCAGCTCCGCGCACACGGCCTCGTAGACCGGCTCGGAGAGGTGGCCCGGCGCGGCGGCGTTCCACGTGGGACGCCGCCCCTTCCGGGTGTCGCCGTACAGGGTGAACTGGCTGACCACCAGCACCGGCGCGTCGACGTCGGCGACCGACCGCTCGTCGTCGAGAACGCGCAGGTCGCGGATCTTGCGCGCCATCCAGGCGACCTGCTGAGGCCCGTCGTCGTGGGTCACCCCGAGCAGGACCAACAGCCCAGGCCCGTCGATCCGCCCGGCAATCGCCCCGTCGACGCTCACCTGCGCCCGGCTCACCCGCTGCAGTACCGCTCTCACGGGGTCTCAGGCTAGTCAGCTCGCCTCGGGGGCGACCGACGGACATGCAAATGTCGCGGGTGGGGCGAGGGACCAATGCGGCCGTCGCAGCCGCAACATTTGCATGCTGGTCGAGCACCCCCACCCGTCGGCTACGTTCGATCCCATGGGAGACCTGCTGATCACCGTGGCGCCGACGGGGGCGGAGACG
>CAZTHV010000154.1:0-6245 GCA_964613165.1 uncultured Marmoricola sp. | reverse complement strand
CGGCAAAGGTGGACTGCCCGCAACTGCCGACGACGCTGGCGGAGCTGGTGGAGACGGCGCGGCGGTGCGAGGCGTCGGGCGCGGGGATGATCCACGTCCACGTCCGTGACCAGGAGCACCGTCCGACCCTGGACCAGCGGCGGCTCCAGGAGGCCGTGGCGGCGCTCAAGACCGAGACCGGACTGGTGGTGCAGCTCTCCACCGGCGGCTCGGTGCACGACCCGCTGGACGCCCGCTTGGCGGTGCTCGACGCGCAGCCGGACTCGTGCAGCCTGACCATGGGCAGCACCAACTTCGGCGACGGCGTCTTCCTCAACCCGTGGCCGTTCGTCTGCGATCTCTACCAGCTCAGCCAGGACCGGGGGGTGGTGCCGGAGTTCGAGCTGTTCGACCTCGGGCACGTCGCCGCCCTGCACCGGCTGTTGGACCGCTACGGCCGGCCGTACGGCGGGAGGGTGCACGTCGACCTGGTGATGGGCGTTCCCGGCGGCATGCCCGGCACGGCCGACGCACTCGTCGCCGCGGTGGCGGCGCTGCCCGAGCAGACGACCAGCTGGTCGGCGACGGGGATCGGCCGCAGCGCGCTGCCGGTCGCCTTCGCGGCGCTGTCCAAGGGCGGGCACCTCCGCGTCGGCATGGAGGACGTGCTCACCCTCGCCCGCGGCGTGCCCGTCGAGCACAACGACCAGCTCGTCGGCCGTGCCGCCGAGCTGGGCCGGCTCGCCCAGCGCACGCCGATGACCGGGGCGGAGGCGCGGGCTCTGCTGGGTCTGGGCTGAGCGCCCGCCTCGTATCGGTGGGGGCGCCGACCGGCATGCAGCCGACCGACATGCATATGTCGCGGGTGTGACGTGGGATCGGCAGCTGAGTCGCAGCGGCGACATTCGCATGTTCGTCGGGGTGGGCGCCGGAGCTGTCTCGTAGGCTGCGCCCGTGACGGACCGCGACGCGCTCATCGCCCGGATCGACCGCGCCGCCGAGGCGGGGCTGATCGGCTCGGTCGACCGGGACATCCGGGTCGCCAACGTCAAGCACGCCCAGAGCGCCACCGAGCTGGAGCTGATCGCCCGCGACCTCGACCAGCTGGAGGGCTCCCTCCGGCCGACGAGTCCCAGCGCCTGGATAGGCCCGCCGTCGACCGGCCCGGTGCCGACGCCGGGCGCGCCGCGGCCAGCACCACCGGCGGCGGCACCGGCGGTGGTGCGCTCGGGAGCGGGCAAGGCGGTGGTCGGCATCGTCGGCTGTGTCGCCGTGGTCGTCGTCCTGGTGACGGTGCTCGCCATCGGGATCGTCGCGTTCGTGGCGATCCGCGGGGCGACCTCCGACGGCGACGCTGCCGTGTCCGGGGAGGTCGAGGCGGTCCAGCCAGGTCCGCCGTACGGCCTGGACGAGCAGGGGATCACCGACTTCCTGGCGACCTACCGCGAGCGCTTCGGCACCGGTGAGGTGGTCGAGCTGGTGCTCTACGACGACTACGCCGTGGTGCAGGTGCCGGTGGCGGGCAAGGCGCGGTCCGCCGGTTGGCTCTACCGCGACGGGAAGTGGCAGGAGCTCGGCGGCGTCCGGGCGAGCTTCCCCGGCGCGCAGCGGGTCGACACCGGCCGGCTCGACGTCGCGGCCTTGATCGGCAACGTCGAGCGGGCCAGGACGACGCTGGGTGTCGACGAGGTCTCCACGACGTACGCCATCGTCCGCGACTACTCCGCGGAGGAGCGGCCGCAGGTGGACATCCACGTCGCCAACGAGTACGGCGAGTCCGGCTACCTCGCCACCCGCCTGCGCGGCGCCGTCGTGCGCGCCCATCCGCACGCTCAGTAGGGCAGTGCCGGCCCCGTGGTGCGCGCCCATCCCCACGCTCAGTAGAGCAGCGCGGACCCCGTCGACGAGGATCCTACGAAGCCCGCGGCGTGCCGCACTGCCGACCGTCAGCGTGCCGGCGAAGTCCGGGTCACTCCGCGGGCCGCTTGGCGGCGCAGTCGGCGCAGGTGCCGAAGACGGTGAGGTGACCGTAGTCGGGGGAGAACCCGAGCGGCGCGACGACCGGGCCGAGGGCCGTGGCCATGTCCTCACCGGAGACGCTCAGGACGGCGTGACAGCCGCGGCACACCAGGTGGGAGTGCACGTGCCCGCCGGCCGCGTGGTAAGTCGGCGCACGGTCGCTGAGGTGGGCGTGGTGGATCAGGCCGAGGTCGTCGAGCAGCTCGAGGGTGCGATAGACCGTGGACAGATTGATCCCGCGCTCGCGCACCTCGGCGTAGACCTGGTCGGGCGTGGCGTGGCCGAGTGCCTCGACCGCCTCCAGCACGGCCTTGCGCTGCGGGGTCAGCCGGTGACCGCTCGCGCGCAGCCGCTCGGTCCAGTCCGTCGGCCGCTTCACTGTCCCCTCGGTCATTGGCGCCGTAGCTGGGCGTGGATGTGCGGCTGGAGCTGCTGGCCCATCGCGGCCATGTCGAAGGCGTAGAGCAGGTCGCCGTCGACGTAGCCGTAGAGCCGCTTGCCCACGTCGTACTGCTTGGCGGTGGCGGTGCGGGCCACCGCGTCGGTGACGATCTCGAAGCGCGGCTGCTCGGGATGGATCTCGCCGTGCCAGATCTCGACGTAGCCGAGATTGTGGGTCATCACCACCTCCAGCGTGCGGTCCGGCTGGGGGCGGATGAAGCCGGTCTCCTGGGCGGCCTCGCGGACGAGCTCGCCGTCGGCGTCGACGATCCAGGCGCGGCTCATGAAGTGCAGGAACGGTCGCCCGTCCTGCTGGACGATGATCTCCTGGCCGAAGGAGAAGCTCTCGATCGTCGGGTACTCGCCATGCCCATTGCCGGCCCAGCGCCCGACCATCCAGGCCAGCGGCGCGCACTGGGGGTGGATGTTCTCCGGGATCTCGAACGGCATCAGTCGGCCCCGTCCGGCCGAGCGGGAGCGGGCCAATGGCCCGCGAGGCGGCGTACGGCGACCAGGGCGCCGACGCCCACCGCGAGCACCGAGCCAGCCATCACGACCGCGAAGAAGGCCTCCATGACAGCCGAGTCTAGAGACCGGCGTGCCCGACCCCGGCATACGGCGCCTCCCTACGATGTTGACATGGACATGAGCAGCCCTCTCCTCACACTGCCGGGCGCGGTTGCCGGCGACGGCATCGACGCACCCGTGGCCGCGCACTACGGCTCCTTCAACGGCGAGCAGCGCGCGCTCGTGGCGGGAGAGGGCTTCGTGGACCTCTCCCATCGGGGCGTCGTCCGGGTGACCGGCCCCGAACGGCTGGACTGGCTGCACTCGCTGACCACCCAGCACCTGACCGCGCTGCCGTCCGGCGAGCAGACCGTGGCGCTGGTCCTCTCGCCGCAGGGCCACGTCGAGCACGCCCTCTACGGCGTGGACGACGGCGAGTCCTTCACCGCCCACGTCGGGCCGGGGGAGGCGCCGGGACTGGCGGCCTGGCTGGACTCGATGCGCTTCATGACCCGGGTCGAGGTCGCCGACGTCACCGAGGAGATCGCGGTCGCCTGGCGTCCGGCCAGCTCATTGGCCGAGTCCGGCGACAGCGCCGGCCGGTACGACCTGGTCCCGCGCGACCGGCTCACGGCGTACGCCGAGGCGGCCGGCCCGGCCGCGGGCATGTGGGCCTTCGAGGCGCTGCGGATCGCCCGGGGCGAGCCGCGTCTCGGCCTGGACACCGACCGCCGGACGATCCCCAACGAGGTCGGCTGGGTGCCCGGAGCGGTCCACCTCGACAAGGGCTGCTACCGCGGGCAGGAGACGGTGGCCCGGGTGCACACCCTGGGCCGCCCGCCGCGTCGGCTGACCCTGCTGCATCTGGACGGCTCGGAGAACCGGCTGCCCGCCCAGGGCACCGAGCTAGTCCACGACGGACGGGCCATCGGCTTCGTCGGCTCCTCGGCCCGGCACCACGAGCTCGGCCCGATCGCGCTGGCGCTGATCAAGCGCAACGTACCGGTCGACGCCCCGCTGGTGGCCGACGGCATCGCCGCCGCGCAGGAGGTCGTCGTCGACCCCGAGGTCGGCCTGCACGTCCGCCCGCGGCTGCGCTGAACGCCGGCGGAGGTCATCCGAACCGGTCGTTCCAGCGACCCGATAGCGACCAGTTCGGATGACGTCCCGCATACGCTGGGTCGATGCACCGACTGCGCAACGGCGCCCAGCACTACGACTGGGGCTCTACCGAGGCGATTCCGCGCTTCACCGGCGTCGAACCCGACGGGCGCCCGGTCGCGGAGATGTGGATCGGCACGCATCCGGTGCGGCCCTCGGCGGTCGTGGAGGCCGACGGGAGCGAGCGCCCGCTGCGCGAGGTCGCCGGCGATCTGCCGTTCATGGCCAAGCTCCTGGCCGCCGCGCGCCCACTCTCGCTGCAGGTGCACCCCTCGCGGACCATGGCTGCGGCAGGGTACGCCCGGGAGGAGGCGGCCGGGATCCCGCTGGACGCCCCGGAGCGGGTCTACAAGGACCCGAACCACAAGCCGGAGATGGTCTACGCGCTGAGCACCTTCGAGAGCCTGATCGGCTTCCGGCCCACCGCCGAGATCCTCCGCGTGCTCAGCCCGCTCGGCACCGACCTCACCCAGCGCCTGGCCGACGATCTGCGGGCGGACCCCGGGTTCGCCGGGATCGTCCGGCGGGTGGAGTGGCTGCTGCAGGCACCGCCGAGCGTGGCGGAGATCGGCGAGGTCGTCGAGGCGTGCCGCTCGCTGTCGCAGCGGGGATTGGACATCCGGCGGGCCTACAGCACGGCCGTGGAGGTCGCCGGACATCACCCCGGCGACGTCGGCGTGGTGGTCTCGCTGCTGCTCAACCGGATGACACTGCAGCCCGGAGAGGCGGCGTACCTCGAGACCGGGGTGATCCACGCCCACCTCAGCGGCCTCTGCGTGGAGGTGATGGCGACCTCCGACAACGTCCTGCGCGCCGGCCTCACCGGCAAGCACGTCGACCCGACCGGCCTGGTCGAGTGCCTGGACCGGGGCATGGCCCGGGTGGCGCGGGTGACACCGGAGCACGTCGACTCCGACACCGAGGTGTTCTCGCCGACGGACGTGGAGTTCGCCCTCTCCGTCACCCAGGTGTCGTACGCCGACCCCGATGGCGTCGACGTCGTGCCGAGCCCGCAGAGCGTGCTGATCTGCACCGGCGGGGACGTCGAGATCAGCAACGCCGCGGGCGAGAAGCTGGCGCTCTCTCGAGGCGACTCGGTCTATCTCGGTCCCGACGACGGCCGGGTCATCGTGCTCGGTCTGGGCGAGGTCGTGCAGGCCTATCTGCCCCGCGCGACCGCGGTCCACTCCCGCCTGGTGGACGTGGTCTGATCAGCCCGCGTCGTTGATCATGCCCGCGCCCACGGTCACGCCGGTGGCCTCGTCGATGAGGATGAAGGAGCCGGTGGTGCGGTTCCTGGCGTAGGGGTCGCACAGCAGCGGGACCGTCGTGCGGAGCTGGACGCGGCCGATCTCGTTGAGGCCGAGCTCCTTGGTGTCCTGGTCGCGGTGCAGCGTGTTGACGTCGAGGCGGTACTGGACGTCCTTGACGACCGCGCGAGCCATCCGGGTGGTGTGCTTGATCGCCAGCTTCTGACGGGGGCGCAGCGGCTCGGTGGTCATCCAGCAGATCATCGCGTCGATGTCCTGGATGGGCTTCGGAGCGTTGTTGACCCGGGCGATCATGTCGCCACGGGAGACGTCGAGGTCGTCCTCCAGCCGCACCGTGACCGACATCGGCGGGAAGACTTGGTCGATCTCGGTGTCGAACAGGTCGATGCCGGCGATCCGGCTGGTCATGCCCGAGGGCAGTACGACGACCTCGTCGCCCTTCTTGAGGACACCGCCGGCGACCTGTCCGCCGTAGCCGCGGTAGTCGTGGTGCTCATCAGACTTGGGCCGGATGACGTACTGCACCGGGAACCGGGTGTCGACCAGGTCGCGGTCGGAGGCGACGTGCACGTGCTCGAGGTGGTGCATCAGGCTCGGGCCGTCGTACCACTTCATGTTGTCCGAGCGGTGCACCACGTTGTCGCCCTGCAGCGCGGAGATCGGGATGACCTCCAGGTCGGGGATGTTCAGCTTCGTGGCGAAGGAGGTGAAGTCGTCGTAGATCCTCTGGAAGACGGCCTGGTCGTAGCCGACCAGGTCCATCTTGTTGACGGCGAGCACCAGGTGCGGGACGCGGAGCAGGCTCAGCAGCACCGCGTGGCGGCGGGACTGCTCGGTCAGGCCCTGGCGGGCGTCGACCAGCACGGT
>CAZTHV010000153.1:0-8167 GCA_964613165.1 uncultured Marmoricola sp. | reverse complement strand
CCTGACGGACGGCCTCGGCGATGCCGTTCATGCCGTGGATGTAGGCCTCGCCGAGCTGGCCGCCGTGGGTGTTGACCGGCAGCCGGCCGCCGAGCTCGATGGCGCCGCCGGCGATGAAGTCCTTGGCCTCGCCACGACCGCAGAAGCCCAGCTCCTCCAGCTGCATCAGGACGTACGGCGTGAAGTGGTCGTAGAGCACCGCCGTGGCGATGTCGTCCGGGCCGAGCCCCGACTGCCGCCACAGCTCCCGGCCGACGACCCCGATCTCGGGGATGCCGATGTCGTCGCGGTAGTACGACGTCATCACGAACTGGTCCGGGGCGCTCCCCTGCGCCGCCGCGGAGACGAGGGCCAGCACCTGCGCCAGATCGGCCGCGCGCTCCGGCGTGGTCACCACGATCGCCACCGCACCGTCGCTCTCCTGGCAGCAGTCGAGCAGGTGCAGCGGCTCGGCGATCATCCGCGAGGCCTGGTGGTCCTCCAGGGTGATCGGCTTCCCGAAGAAGAACGCGTCGGGGTTGCTGGCGGCGTGCCGGCGATCGGCGACGGCGACTCGGCCGAAGTCCTCCGAGGTGGCGCCGTACTCGTGCATGTAGCGCCGCGCCTGCATGGCGACCGTGGCGGCCGGGGTGGAGAGGCCGTAGGGGTAGGTGAAGGCATTGTCGAGGCCGTTGGTGTTGACCTGGGTCGCGGCCCAGGTGGAGACCTGGCCGAACCTCATCCCGGAGCGCTCGTTGAACCCGCGATAGCAGACCACCACGTCGGCGACGCCGGTCGCGACCGCGAGCGCCGCCTGCTGCACGGTGCCGCACCCGGCCCCGCCGCCGTAGCCGAGTCGGCTGAAGAACCGCAGCTCGCCCATCCCGAGCTCGCGGGCGACCGCGATCTCCGAGGAGCTGTCCATAGTGAAGGTGACCAGACCGTCGACGTCGGAGGTGGCCAGACCGCAGTCCGCCAGCGCCGCCAGGACGGCCTCGCAGGAGAGCTGGAGCTCCGACCGCCCCGACTCCTTGGAGAACTCGGTGGCCCCGATGCCAGCGATGGCAGCCCGACCCGAGAGCGTGCGGCTCATTCGACACGCCCTGGGACGAGAGTGACCGTGGCGTCGACGTGGGTGCCCAGCGACACGACACCGACCACATCGACGGTCACGGTGCCGGAAGGGACATCCGAGCCGTTCTCCACCACGATGCCGGAGAAGGTCATCGTGTCGTAGGGGTACGCGGGAGCGCCGAGCCGCAGGCCGCAGGAGGTGATCCGGAAGTCCGGGCCGACCGCGTCGCGGGCCCACTCGCCGACGTACCGCTGCACGAGTCCGGTGGTGGTCAGGATGTTCATGAAGATGTCCGTGGAGCCGTGGCTCTGGGCCAGGTCACGGTCGTGGTGGACGTCCTGGAAGTCGCGCGTGGCGATCGCCGTGGAGACGATCAGCGTCGGCGTGAGCGGCAGCTCCCACTCCGGAAGCGTGGTCCCGATCATGCCCCTCCTCCCTTGCTGCGTACGGCCCACTGGGCCAGGGTCAGGTCGTCGTCGATCCTCTCGAAGACCACCTCCACCGGCGCTCCGATCGCGATGCCGTCGCGGTTGCCCTGGACCTCACCCACGACCCGCACTCCCTCCTCGAGATCGATCAGCGCGAGCGTGATCGGCAGCTCCTTGCCCGGCAGCCGTGGCGCGTGGTGGACCAGGAACGAGAACACCGTGCCCTTGCCCGAGGCGACGACGTGGCCGCGGTCGTGAGCGTGGCAGGCCGGGCACATCGGACCCGGCGGGTGCCGCAGGTCGCCGCAGGCGTTGCACTTCTGGATCCGCAGCTCGCCGGCGGCGGTGCCCTCCCAGAAGAACTCGGTGTCCCGGTTCATCTGCGGACGGACCAGCGCCGTCCTGTCGACGGACGAGCGTGCACCGGGCTTGAACTTCAGCACCCGGAACAGCATCGTCGCGATCACCTCGCTGGTGCCGTCTTCCCTGGCGACCCGCCAGGTGTTCCGGGTGGTGACGAAGTAGCCCTCGCCGACGCCGGTCCGCTTCGGTCCGACGACCGAGTCCAGCTTGGCCGAGAGGGTCACGTGCTCGCCCACCCGGACCGGGCGCAGGTACGTCTGGTCGCAGTTGGTCCCCAGCACGGAGGTGAAGCCGGCCTCGTCGAAGACCTCCATGGTCCTGTGCAGCGGAGCGGCGGCGCGCTTGCTCGCGTCGAGGCCGTCCATCGTCCACACCTGGGCCATCGCGGGGGGCGCCTCGCCCGCCGTGTAGCGCGGGTCGGTCTCGCCGATCGCCTCCAGCCAGTTGTTGATCATCGGCTGGTTGACCGGATCGCGCGCCGGCTTCGGCTCGGACTCCCCGAGTGCCCGGATCTTGGCGACCTCGGTCATGATCCGCTCGTGATCCCAGGCTCCGCTCGCTGTGTCACTCATCGGGGCACCTTCGGCAGACCGAGCCCGAACATGGCGATCAGCTCGCGCTGCACCTCGTTGACGCCACCACCGAAGGTCAGCACCAGGTTGCGCTTGGCAGTGGCGTCCAGGAAGTGCAGCAGCGCCGCGGTCTCGGGATCGGCCGGATCGGCGTACGCCGTGACGATCTCCTCCAGCGCCAGGCCGAGGGACTGCACCTCCTCGGAGGCGAAGACCTTGGACGCCGAGGCAGCCGCTATCGCGGCGGCTGCTCCGGTGGCGCCCCCACCCGCTCTCTGCCCATGGGTCCCCGCTGGCGCGGCGACCTCCCAGTTGAGCAGCTCGTTGACCCGGAAGGCAACGGTCACCCGCGCCAGGGTCTCCCGCACCGAGGGCACCTCCAGCAGCGGAGTGCCGCCGGGGGTCGTCCGCGAGCGCGCCCACGCGGCGACCAGGTCGCGCAGGCCCTCGAGCCGGCCCGCCGGCCCGAGCATGACCCGCTCGTGGTTGAGCTGAGTGGTGATCAGCCGCCAGCCCTCGTTCTCCTCGCCGACCAGCATGTCGGCGGGAACCCGGACGTCGTTGTAGTACGTCGCGTTGACGTGGTGGGAGCCGTCGCAGGTGACGATCGGCGTCCAGGAGTAGCCGGGATCCCTGGTGTCCACGATCAGCACCGAGATGCCCTTGTGCTTGGCGACGTCGGGGTTGGTGCGCACGGCCAGCCAGATGTAGTCCGCGGCATGGCCTCCTGTGGTCCACATCTTCTGCCCGTTGACGAGATAGAAGTCACCGTCGCGGTCGTGCACCAGCTGCGCGCTGCAGCGCAGCGAGGCCAGGTCGGTGCCGGCGTCGGCCTCGGAGTAGCCGATCGCGAAGTGCACGTCGCCGGTGAGGATGTCGGCCAGGAACATGTCCTTCTGCCTCTGGGTGCCGAACGCCTGCAGCGTCGGGCCGACCGTCTGCAGCGTCACCGACGGCAGGTGTACGTCGGCGCGGGCGGCCTCGTTGGCGAAGATCTGCTGCTCGACGCCGCCGAGCCCCTTGCCGCCGTACTCCAACGGCCAGCCGACGCCCATCCAGCCGTCACCACCCATCTGCTTGATGATGCGGTGGTACGCCGGCCCGTGTCGGTCGGTCATCATCTCCAGCCGGTCCTCCTCGCCGACCAGCGAGGCGAAGTAGCTCCGGACCTCCTCCTTGAACGCCCGCTGCGCCTCGGTGAGCTCGAGGCTCTTGCCAGGGCCCTCCTCGACCCCGACGCGGGCGATCGTCGCCGCCCGTCCGCCGAGGAGCCGGGCGATGTCCTTGACCCGGGAGAAGTACCGGTGCAGCGGGTAGGTCTCGTCCACGCCCATGCCCCCGTGCAGGTGGTGACAGGTCTGCAGCGCGGCGGGGACACGGTCGGCGAACCACGCGGCGCCGACGGCCAGGTCGTCGCCGGCCGGCAAGCCCTGGGAGACCCGCCACGCGGCCTGCTGGGCGGCGAGCGCGGTCATCCGCGCGGTCACGAACACGTCGGCGATCTGCATCGCCACCGCCTGGAACTCCGCCAGCCGGCGGCCGAACTGGACCCGCTCCTTGAGGTAGCCCGCGGTCAGGTCGAGCGCGCCGGCCAAGAGCCCGTCGCCGAGCAGCAGCAGCCCCGCCACCGCGTGCTCGCGCAGCACCCGGCCGGCGTCGTCGCCGAGCACCTCGACCGCCGGCGCGTCGTCGAAGCCGAACCCCGTCATGCCAGCGCCCGTCATGCCGGCGTCACCGGCAGGCGTCACCCGCGAGGCGTAGTTGGGCAGCCGGGTGATGCCCGGCCCGTCGGGGTCGACCAGCGCGACACCGGCATCGGTGGTGACCAGCAGCAGAGCCGGTGGCGCACCGGCACCGAGCGCGGTGACGTTGACCTTGCGCCCGGTCACCCGACCGGCGCGCAGTGTCGTCCTCGGCGCCTCGGGCAGCGCCTCCCCCGGCTCGTCCATCGCGGGCAGGAGGTGCCGGTCGCCGGAGATCACCCCGGGGACCAGGCGGGCGGCCTGCTCCGGCGTCGCCGCCGCGCGCAGGGTGAGCAGCCCGCAGGCGATCGTGTCCCAGACCGGCAGGTCGACGGCGCGGCGGCCGATCTCGTGCAGCAGCACGCCGACCTCCGGCAGGCCGAGCTCCTCCCCCTCGAGCTCGGCCTGCGCGGCGAGGCCGAGCAGGCCCGCGCCGGCCAGGGCCGACCATGTGGCGCCACCTCTGTCCAGGACGTCGGCGACGACCGAGCGGATCTCCTCGCGCACGTCGTCGCCGGCACTCGGCGCCTGCGCCGAGTCGGTCTCTGCCTGCGGCCCCACGGTCACTCCTTCTCGAACAGGAAGAAATAGAACTTGTTCTAGTCTACCGCGAGCAGGCCCTCCCGGCGCCACCCCGCCGGCGACCGATCGGGAGCCGACCTGGCGCCGTGCGCCTGCTCCCGCTGCCCGAGCGGGCATCTCCGATCGCAAGTGTCCCGTCGGTAACCTGGCGTCATGTCCTATCTCCGCCGCCAGCTGGTCACCGCAGCTCTCACCGCGAACGCGGTCAGGCCACTCCGCGGGAGGTACACCAGCATCGGCGGCTTCGTCGCCGGTTGGCTCACCAGCGAGCTCGCGCCGCAGATGCTGGCGCTCACCGCCGCCGACACCGCCCAAGCGGTCGTGCGCGGCAAGGCCGGCAAGGGCGGGCTGCTGCTGGCCGGGACCAGCGCCGCCGGGCTGACCTACCTGATCGGCCGGGCGCGCAACTCCCAGCAGATCGTGGAGAAGGGCCTGCGAGACTCCCTGGGCCACGACTACGTCGACCGCCTGGAGTCCGACCGCGAGCGAGCCGACCTGCGGACGCCGGTGCGTGATCTGGCCCGGCCGTTCCACATGATCAAGGCCGACGTCGAGCGGATCCGGGACATCGGCTATCAGCAGGGCGGCAGCCGCGCGCGGCTGGACGTCTACCGCCCGCGCGGCGTCGAACTCCACGACGCCCCGGTGCTCATCCAGATCCACGGCGGGGCCTGGACGTTCGGCGACAAGTCCCAGCAGGGACTGCTGCTGATGAACCGGATGGCCCAGCGCGGCTGGGTCTGCGTGGCGATCAACTACCGGCTCGCGCCCAAGCACCCCTTCCCGGCGCAGATCGTCGACGTCAAGAAGGCGATCGCCTGGATCCGGGACAACATCGCCGGCTACGGCGGCGACCCGTCGTACCTGGTCATCACCGGCGGCTCCGCCGGCGGCCACCTCGCCTCCCTGGCCGCCCTCACCCCGGGCCTGGCCGACTACCAGCCTGGCTTCGAGGACGCCGACACCCGGGTCTCGGCGTGCGTGCCGTTCTACGGCGTCTACGACCTGGCCGGCATCACCGGCGACCGGGCCGCGGCGATGATGCGCGACGGCTTCCTGGGACCGGTGGTCTTCAAGAAGCGGCCCGCCACCCACATGGCCGAGTTCGAGCAGGCCTCCCCGATCGCGCACGTCACCGAGGACTCACCGGACTTCTTCGTCCTGCACGGGGAGAACGACACCCTGGTCTCGGTCCGCCAGGCGCGCGCCTTCGTCGCCAAGCTGCGCGAGGTCTCCCGCAACATGGTGACCTACGTCGAGCTTCCGGGCACCCAGCACGCCTTCGAGGTCTTCTCCTCGATCCGCAGCCAGCACACCATCCGCGCCGTCGAGCGCTGGCTGGAGTGGCATCGCGCCACCCGCCGTACGGAGGTCGTCGGCGCCCCCGACGAGGAGCATCCCGAGCCCACCCCCACCCCTCACTAGCCAGCTCGTCGAGACGGCGCGAAATCATCGACCCGACTCATCGAGGCGGCGCTATTTCACGAATAGAAGGTGAGCTTGCGCCGCCTCGGCGGATCGGGAAGGTGAGCTTGCGCCGCCTCGACGGTCAGCGGGGTAGCCCCAGCAGCCGCTCGCCGGCGACGTTGCGCAGCACCTGGGTGGTCCCGCCGGCGATCGACAGGCAGCGGGTCAGCAGCAGCTCGTGCATCGCCTCGCGGGCCCGGTCGTCGGCGGCGAGACTCCGAGGGCCGAGCAACCGCACGACCAGCTCCGCGGAGTCCTGCCGGCTCTGCACGCCGACGAGCTTGGCCACGCTGGACTCCGCACCCGGGCCCTGGCCGGCCAGCGACCGCAGCGTGGCGCGTACGCCGAGCAGCTTGGCCACCGTCGCCAGCGCCACCGCCTGGCCGACCTCGCCACGGGCGCCGAGCCTCTCCGTGCCCACGTCCTCGGCGGCCAGCGCGATGGCCCGCTCGACGCTGGTGCCCAGCCGGCTGCCGGCCATCGCCACCCGCTCGATGGCCAGGGTGGTCCGGGCCAGCCGCCAGCCGCCGTCCACCTCCCCG
This sequence comes from uncultured Marmoricola sp., assembly GCA_964613165.1. Taxonomy (GTDB): domain Bacteria; phylum Actinomycetota; class Actinomycetes; order Propionibacteriales; family Nocardioidaceae; genus Marmoricola. The sequence goes on along the minus strand of CAZTHV010000153.1, from coordinate 1,417 downwards.
ACCACGCACTCGTCGGCCACGAGGACGCGGTCCAGGAAGACCTCGTTGAACATCGCCTCACCGGTCAGCTCGCGCAGCGGCCGGATGTCCAGGCCCCCGGCGCGCATGTCGACCAGGAAGTAGGTGATCCCGGCGTGCGGCCGGTTGCCGGGACCCGTCTCGGGGTCGGTCCGCGCCAGGCAGATGCCCCAGTCGGCGCGGTGCGCCAGCGAGGTCCAGACCTTCTGGCCGGTCAGCTCCCAGCCGCCGTCCACCCGCACGGCCCGCGTCCGCAGCGAAGCCAGGTCGGAGCCGGCCTCCGGCTCGCTGAACAGCTGGCACCACTCCAGCTCGCCACGCAGCGTCGGGCCCACGAAACGCTCCCGCTGGGCGTCGTCGCCGTGCTCGAGGATCGTCGGCGCGGCCCAGGCGCCGATCTTCAGGTCCGGTCGCTCGATCCCGGCGCGGGCCAGCTCGTCGTCGATGACCAGCTGCTCGACCGGGTCCGCGCCACGGCCGAACGGCGCGGGCCAGTGCGGAGCGAGGAGCCCGGTCTCGGCCAGTCCGGCTCGGCGCTCGGACTCCGGGCGCCGAGCCACCCTGGCGACCAGGTCGCGGATCTCGGCGCGGATCGCCTCGTCGCGCCCGGCCAGGTCGACCCGCACGGCCCGGCGTACGCCGGCCACGGCCTGGTCGGCCAGCCGAGCGGCCCACTCCCGGCCTCCACCGAAGAGGCCACGCAGCAGCAGCGCCCGGCGCAGGTAGAGGTGGGCGTCGTGCTCGAAGGTGAAGCCGATGCCGCCGAGCACCTGGATGCAGGACTTGGCGACCGACACCGCGCCGTCCAGGCAGACCGTCCGCGCGACGGCCGCGGCGAACTCGGCCTGCCGGACGTCGCCCCCTTCGGCCGCCTCGGCGGCGTCCCAGGCGGCAGCGGTCACCGACTCGGAGGTCTCCAGCATCTGGGCACACAGGTGCTTGACCGCCTGAAAGGACCCGATCTTGCGACCGAACTGCTCGCGCACCCCGGCGTACTCCACCGCGGTGTCCAGGCACCACCGAGCGATGCCGGAGGCCTCGGCGGCCACCAGGGCCGCGAGCAGCCGACGCAGCGAGGCGTCCTCGATCGAGCCGACCGTGAGGCCGATCGGCACCGTCAGCCTCGAGACGCCCCGGCCCAGGTCGGGGCTCTCGCCCTCGCCGAGCGACAGGTCCTCGGCGTCTACCACGGTCCAGCCTCCCGACGCCGGGACCAGCACGTGGGTGGCGACCGGCCCGTCCAGGACCACGTCCCCCGCCGATCCGCCGAGCGCAACACCGATCCGGACGCTCTTGTGACAGGGCACATTGCCATTCTCGGGCTCGGCACCGCCAGCGAGACACTGATGATGGCGGCGAAGGAGAAGGCGGATGCCGCGGGCGTCGTCCTGAACCTGCA
>CAZTHV010000152.1:6732-8189 GCA_964613165.1 uncultured Marmoricola sp. | reverse complement strand
TAGGCAGCCCAACCAACGACCAACACGGCCGGGTCATTCCAGGGCGGGAGAGTCACTTTCCAGGCGAGACAGCGGCGAGCCGGGCATCTCAATCAGGCTTCATGCCGCCGCGGAACGTCGGTGCTCCACAGCACGCACGAGGACCCAGCGGACGTAATCCGGGTCGAAGGTCACCTGGTACCAGCTGAACCTCACCACCAGCCACCCGTCCTTCACGAAGGCGTTGTAGCGAGCGCAATCGCGAGTCAGCGCAGCAACCTTGCCATGCCACTCGAAGCTCTCCGCCTCGATGACTATGCGGAGAGTCTCATCGAGTAGATCTGGACGAAGCACCGTCCGTGGCCCGTCCCGACGCCTCATGACACGCATCGGCACCTGCGGCCTGACTCGCAAGCCAGGCACGGTTGCTGCGATAGCGCGTAGGCCCGACTCGAACGGGTTCGCGGTGAGCTTGGTGGCCATCGCGGCGACGTACATGGCACGCACCCGGCCGCGTCCCCGCATGGACCGCGCAAGCTCTCGAAGCTCAGCCCGCGAGACATCACCACAACGGACTGCGCTATCGACGATGGGCACCGACTCGTTCAACTTGAGCATGCGCATGCAGTCGATGAGTGTCCGTCTCTGGTTGGTCACCAGTCCATCGACATCGGCCGTCGGCAGATCAGACCAATGAGGCGTGATCGCGGAACGCCACTCCCGCGGCACGCGCCGGTTGCGCGCAAAGGTGACGTCCGGTCGGGCCGGGACCTTGCGCTGTGCCCAACCGTGCTGCTGCGCGGCGCTTCTATACGACAGTACGCCGCAGCGGGCAGCCGCCTGGCGAACGGCGTCGTTGGCCGTGCCGAGCACGTAGCGGCCACGCGCCACCCGTATCAACGTGCCGTCCTCGAGCGCCCGCTTGAACGCCGCGGACCCGCACGCGCGAACCAACTCGGCTCGACCAGCGGCGCCCCCGCGGTCGATGAGTCGCGCTACGACGGTGTTCATGTACCCAGCGTGGACCAACGGCGTCATGCGCCGCTGTCGCAATCCACAGGCCACCAGGCATGCGAATGTCGCGTCGGCAACGAGGGAGGCGAGCATGGGTCTCTGCCGCCACATTCGCATGTCCGGCGCCCGCCTACGGCAACCGGAAAACCACCCGAAGCAGCAGATACAGTACCGCGGCGACGGAGCCGGCGGCGGGGAAGGTGAGCACCCAGGCGGTGAGGAGGGAGCGGGCGACGCCCCAGCGGACGGCGGAGAACCGCCTCGTCGCGCCGGCCCCCATGATGGCCGAGGTGATGGTGTGGGTGGTGGAGATGGGCGCGTGCCAGACGAACGCCGTGGTGTAGAGCACGGCCGCGCCGACCGACTCGGCGGCGAAGCCCCGCGGCGGGTCGAGTGCGATGATCTTGCGGCCGAGGGTGCGCATGATCCGCCAGCCGCCGGCCCAGGTGCCTGCCGAGATGGCC
>CAZTHV010000152.1:0-6722 GCA_964613165.1 uncultured Marmoricola sp. | reverse complement strand
CGTGCCCGAGGGCCAGCCCAGCGGCCGAGGCGGTCTGCGCGAAGCGGAAGCCGCGGTTGATCTTGTGCGGATTGGCCCGGCGGAAGAGCCACATGATCGCCAGCATCACGACGAAGGCCGCAGCGAATCCGAACAGCGGCGAGGCCACCATCGGGATGACGACCTTGTCGATGATGGTCTCCCAACGTACGCCGACACCGGCCGTCAGCGCCGCGCCGACCAGGCCGCCGATCAGGGCGTGGGAGGAGGACGACGGCAGCCCGAAGTACCACGTGACCAGGTTCCACGTGATCGCGCCGAGCAGGCCCGCCAGGACGATGACCAGCCCGTGGCTGCCCGACGGCGGCTCGATCACGTCGCTGACGGTATGCGCGACCTCCTGTCCGAGGAGCGCTCCGAGGAAGTTCATGATCGCCGCAAGGGTCAGCGCCAGCCGCGGCGTGAGCGCGCGCGTGGAGACCGAGGTCGCGATCGCGTTCGCTGCGTCGTGGAAGCCGTTCGTGTAGTCGAACACCAGGGCGACAGCCACCACCGCGATCACGATGGCGAGATCCACCGCTCAGGACTCCTTGACGTGGATCTGCTCGACGATGTTGGCCACCCGCTCGAAGGCATCGATCCCATGCTCGAGGGAGTCGACGATGTCCTTGAGCTTGAGCACCTCCAGTGCCTCGTACGCGCCGCTGAAGAGCTTGGCCAGGATGCGCCGGTAGCTCTTGTCGCCAGTGTTCTCCAGGCGGTTGATCTCGATCCAGTACTCCTCGAGGTTCTTCATCGACTGCAGCCGGGGCATCGACTCGGCGGTCAGCTCGGCACAGCGCTGCAACACCTCGACCTGCTCGGCCAGCTCCGTCGGCAGTGACTCGACCTCGTAGAGCAACACGAGGTCGACCGCCTCCTCCATGAAGTCCATGACGTCGTCGAGGCTGGACGCCAGCGCGTAGATGTCCTCGCGGTCGAACGGCGTCACGAAGGTGGTGTTGACCCGCCGCACGATCTCGTGCGTGGTCTCGTCGGCGTTGTGCTCGGCCTCGCGCATCTGGGCCGCGATCCGCTTGCGGTCGTTGCCGTCGCCGAGCATCTCGGCCAGCAGGCCGGCGCCCTCGACGAGCTGCGAAGCCAAACTGGTGAGCAAGCCATAGAAGGCGGTGTCGACCGGCTTGAACCTCAGCGCCACAGTGAACTCCTGATGAGCAGGATCAGAACGGGAGACATGCTAGGTGGTCGTCCCTGCGAACACGCAAACCAGGGCAGCCCAAACGCCCCAAGGGTACGCCGTTCGCGCTCAGCGAAGGCCAAGCAGCCGGTCGATCTCAGAGGAGCTCAGATGCTCCTCGGCCTGGTTCGCGGCCGCGATGAGGTTGGTGGTCAGATCGACCTCGTCGAGCAGGTCAGCATCCTCCAACTCGACGTCGAAGGGATCAGTCGACATGTCCGCGCCTTCCTCGGCCCATACGGTTTGGCACTTTTGTACCCATCGGCGTACGACCGGTAAACCCGCCAAGACGACCGCAGGGGCCCGGCCGATGGCCGGACCCCTGCGCGACGTCTAACGTCAGATAGCGCGGACGTTCTCCGCCTGCGGACCCTTCGGCCCTTGAGTGACGTCGAATTCGACCTTCTGGTTCTCGTCGAGGGACTTGTATCCCTGGGACTGGATGGCGGAGTAGTGGACGAAGACGTCGTCGCCACCGTTCTCCTGGGCAATGAAACCAAAGCCCTTCTCCGCGTTGAACCACTTGACAGTGCCCTGAGCCATGCTTGTGTATCTCCTTGTTGGGGCGAGAGACGACCACCTCGGTTGCCTCTAACAGATGCAGTGAAACGTCGTCCCGCCTCGCACAGAGAAGAAACGCCGTTGGATCACTGACTCCAACGACGGTTGGTACCGCTGGATCGTGCATCTGCTGGGACTGACCCTACCAATCCCCACGGCATTGTCACCCCCCTAGGCCGAGAGAGTTCTGAGATGGGCTCCCCCAGCGCCCCTGAACGTCGTCCATAGTGGACAATTCGGTGGGGTTCACCTGCCCCGATGCCGCCGGGTGACATGGTTCGTCCGAGTCGTCCCACATGTGAAGAGGAGCTCTCGTGGCCGTACGTCGCCGCGCCGACTCCGGCGATGCCCGCCCGGAGCGCCGGGGGCTGCTGCGACGACGCCGGAGGACTGCCGAGGAGGCCGCCGTCATGCCGGTGATCGCCGCCCCAGCCGGCTCGAACGCCGGACCAAGAGTGACGACCTGGGCCGAGGATCTTGCTGCGGACCGCGACGAGGCGCCCGGCACGACGGCCGACTCCACCCCGCTCTCCTGGCTGGAGGCCGAGCGGGCCGAGGCGCACCGACTCCGCGCGGAGCAGGCGGCGGACCAGGGGGCCGAGGTCGTCCGGCTGCGCGCCACGCGAACGGAGCCCACGGCTGGTCGGCGTACTGAGGAGGCGCGGCCTGCGGAAGCCGCACCTACGGCTGACGGCGCCGGGCAGGCCGCGCGGCAGCTCGCCGACGAGCCGGGCCCCACCGCCGAAGCCGCGCTGTCCGCATGGCCGCCGCTCGACGTGTCCGACGAGGTATGGCTCGCAGCAGAGACGGCCGAGGCTGACCAAGCGGCGGCCCAGGCCGCTGAGGAGGCACGGGTCGCCGACGTTCCGGCGCCTGCCGAGGAACCGGATCCAGAGGAGCTCCGCCTCGCCGATGAGCGCGCCGAAGCCGAGCGCATCACCGACGAGCGGCGAGCCGCCCAGCTGGCGGAGGAGAGACGGCTGGCCGACAGGGAGTGCGCCGCCGCGGCCGAGATCGCTCATGCCGCCGTACGGCCGTCTGCCGCCGTACGCTCCGACGCCCACTCGGCAGACGGGCCCAGCACGATCACGAGGTTCGTGCAGTTCGAGCCCGGGAGCGGGCACCGTTACCTGCTCGGCGCGGTCTCCGTCGTCGCCTCCGCGTGCGCGGTGCTGGCCGCCCTCTGGGGCATTGAGACAGGGTCGGGACGCGCGTTCGGCTTGGCCGCCGTCGCCGCCGTCCTGGCAGCCCTCAATTGGTGGGCGCTGCTGAACTCGGCGCCCAACCTGGTCTCGATCCGAGAGGGGATGCTGGACGTCTCGCGGGGCGCGGATGTCGAGTCGTTCGACCTGCGAGAGCCCAGTACGCCGCTGGTGATGAGCGGCGACACCCGATCCCGCTCGTGGAAGGCCACCCTGAAGACCCCGTCGGGTCACGTGATCACCCTGACGGCCCGCGATGTCGACCCCTCCCAGTTCGCGGAGCTGGTCGGCAACTACCGGGCCCTGGGGCCCGTGGGCGGGACTGAGGAGCGGTTCGCGGCTCAGGCCGACCCGCCGAGCATGCGAATGTCCCGCGTGTGACGGCGGAGCGCTGCCGCTTGCTCAGGCGTGACAATTGCATGTCGGACGACCCGGTCACGACAACGGCGCCCGACCCGCAAGACGAGACCCTCGAAGAGGACGCGGTGGGCGGGGCAACGGAGTGGCGGCTGGTGGGCCGTGTCGGGATCGAACCGACGACCCGAGGATTAAAAGTCCCCTGCTCTGCCAACTGAGCTAACGGCCCGCGGGACAGTGTGCCAGCAGGCGGGTCACGCTGCGGAGCGGCGCCTCCACCATCCCCAGGCGAGGGTGACGATCACGGCACCGGCCAGCGAGCCGATGATGCCGCTCGGGCGCAGCGCCAGGCCGTCTCCGTTGAGGAGGCTGCTCAGCAGACCACCCACGAACGACCCGAGCAGCCCGGAGGCGAACGCGGTCGGCCAGTCGATCTTGCGAACCGAGCCGCCCAGGATGAGCTGTGCGCCAGCACCGATGACCATGCCGAACAGGACGATGCCGATGATGAGCATGCGGCACAGCATAGAACGGCTCCGGCCCAGCGTCCGGCTGCCGATGGGGAACCAGATGTCACCGGACAGGGTCCAGGGAGACGACGTGCCGGAAGGACCTCGAGATCGGCAGCGATCCGCTCCTACGCGATCAAGAAGCGCTACGCCTCCATCCGGGGTCTCGATCACACCTCCACGCCACTTGGTCACGCGATCGTGCGGACGCTGGCGGCGAGCGCGTCTCCTGAGCGCGGGCGTGCGTGACCTGAAGCCGCTCAGCAGCAGTCAGGGCCGACGTACCGGGTCACCATTGGCTACCCCAGCGTGCTGGGCATCCCGGCCCCGACGGTCTACGAGATTCTCACCGCCACTGGTCGGTGGGATCGCTTGAAGGAACCTGTTCTACGCTGCTGCTCATGCCGGCGCCGTTCGAGTACGAGATCGTGGAGATGACCGACGAGGAGCTCGCGGCTGAGTCGGAGGTTCTCGGAGCGCTCACGGCCAGCGTCAGGCGGCTCGGCCTCGCCTCACTGCAGACCACGGTCGACCACGAGACCGTCGAGGACGTGACCCGGCAGATCGACGAGCTGTCCGCGCGCCTGGAGGCCAGCAGGATCCCCGCCAACTTCGGCGTCAAGCTCACCGCCAACGGGCGGATCCGCGGCTTCGGCAATGCCGTCGTGGGTATGCGCAACCCGGTCGCGCCGCCCGTCCCGATCGTCCAGGACGTGGTGAACGGCCGCGCTTCCGCTTCCTTCGAGCTCGGCCCGCTGTACGAGGGCCCGCCGGGGATGGTGCACGGCGGTGTCGCCGCTCTCGTCCTGGACCAGGTCTTCGGCGAGGCCGCCGCAGCTGGGGGCAAACCGGGCATGACTGGCACCTTGACCCTGCGCTACCGCCACCCCACCCGACTTGGCCCCTGCTCGGCCGAGGCCTGGTGTCACCGCGTGGAGGGCGTCAAGACGATCATCCAAGGCGAACTGCGGGATGCCGACGGTCGGGTCACCGTCGAAGCCGAGGGCGTCTTCATCCTCCCCCAGTGGGCGCGTGAGCAAGTCGCTGAGGCGGGGCCGCCTCAGTACGAGTAGGGGCGGCGCTCGAGCAACATGCAAATGTTGCGGAAGTGGCCGACGCCCAGCTCTGTCGTCACAGGACCAGCATTTGCATGTTCGGTGGGGTCACGACGCCGGGTACGGCAGCGCACGTACCCAACCGGCATGCGAATGTCGCGGCTGGGACCCGTGCGCCAGGCAGGGGCCCCACCGGCGACATTCGCATGCCGGTCGTAACCCCCGCACCCCCACGGAGCCGTCAGTCAGCCGGCGCCCGACCGCGGACGCCGGCATCGGTGAGGCGAATCTCCTCCAACGCCTGCGCCTCCAGCTCCTCGCGGGTCCGGGCCGGCCCCGACGACCCCGAGGGCGGGCTGACCAGGTCGGCGGCGCCGCGGTCGAGGCGGTTGAGGGCGGCGCGGGCGAAGATCTGCTGCTCGGTGACGGTGCGCTCGGAGCGGTCGTTGACCACGAAGGTCACCAGCCAGTGCAGCAGTGCGGTCACCTGGTTCTTGAAGCCGGTGATGTAGAAGAGGTGCACGCCGAGCCACATCATCCAGGCGATGAATCCGGAGAGCCGGATCCTGCCGATCGTGGCGACCGCGCTGAAGCGGGAGATGGTCGCCATGCTGCCCTTGTCGAAGTAGCGGAACGGCTGCTGCGGCGGGCGGCCCTTCAGGCGGCCGGCGATCTCCCGAGCGGCGTACCGCGACCCCTGGATCGCCACCTGCGCGACCCCGGGGAGGTTGTTCAGGGAGGCCATGTCGCCCACCACGAACACCTCGGGGTAGCCGGGCAGGGTCAGGTCGGGGTTGACCGCGATCCGGCCGGCCCGATCGAGGGCCGCTCCGGTCTGCTCGGAGAGCGTGCGGGTCAGCGCGCTGGCCTGGACACCGGCGGCCCACACCTTCGTCACCGCGTCGATCCGGCGGCGGCCGCCGTCCTTGTCCTGCACCTCCAGACCGCGCTCGTCGACCGCGACGACCATGGCGCCGAGCTGCACCTCGACGCCGAGTCGCTCCAGTCGCTCCTTGGTCCAGGCGCCGAGTCGGGCGCCGAACGGCGGCAGCACCTGCGACGCGGCGTCGAGCAGGATCACGCGGGCCTTGCGCGTGTTGATGTAGCGGAAGTCGCGCTGGAGCGTGTTGTGGGCCAGCTCGGCGATCTGGCCGGCCATCTCCACGCCAGTCGGGCCGGCGCCGACGACCACGAAAGTCAGCAGCTGGTCGACGTCGCGGCCGTCGGCGGCCAGCACCTCGGCGAGCTCGAAGGCGCCGAAGATCCGGCCGCGCAGCTCCAGCGCGTCGTCGATGCTCTTCATGCCGGGAGCGAACTCGGCGAACTGGTCGTTGCCGAAGTAGGACTGGCCGGCGCCGGCCGCCACGATCAGGGAGTCGTACGGCGTGACGAGCTCGCGGCCCAGTACGTGCGAGGTGATCTTCCGGGCGCTCAGGTCGATGTCGGTGACCTCGCCGAGCAGCACGCGGGCGTTCTTCTGCCTCGCCAGAACCTCGCGGGTCGGCGGGGCGATCTCCCCCTCGGACAGGATGCCGGTCGCGACCTGGTAGAGCAGGGGCTGGAACAGATGGTGCGTCGTACGGGCGACCATGGTGGCATCGACATCCGCGCGTCGCAGCGCCTTGATCCCGAAGAGCCCGCCGAAGCCCGAACCGATGACGACCACCTGGTGACGCGTACCCGAGGTCATGGCTCCATTGTCGCGAATGCGTCACGCGCCTCCAAGCCGCTGACCGTTGGATCGATCACATCCCCCCGCGCTGCGGCGATTCGCGGCGAGAATGTGATTTGATCGTCAACGACGTTCGGGCTGTCGCTGCTC
>CAZTHV010000151.1:2710-8222 GCA_964613165.1 uncultured Marmoricola sp. | reverse complement strand
CGCTCGACGGCGACGGCCATGTCGTGCGCGCCTGGCGAGACGCGCTGGCCCTGCGGGACGCGGCCCGCCGTGACGAGGAGTTCGTCGTCGTCGGTGGCAGCGTGCTGGGCACGGAGATCGCCGCGAGCCTGGCCAAGCTGGGCCGGAGGGTCACGGTCGTCGCCCTCGAACAGGAGCTGCTGGAGCTGTCGGTGGGCCCGGCCGTCGGTGCGATGGTCTCGCAGTTGCACCGCGACAACGGTGTCCGGGTGATGACCGGTGAGCGCGTGCAGTCCCTGGCCCGCAGGGAGGGCCGTCCGATCGGGGTCGAGCTGACGCATCGCGTCGTGACCGGGGTCCTGGTGGAGGCGGTCGGATCCCTCCCCAACGTCGAGTGGCTCGCGGGATCCGGACTACCGGTCGACGGCGGCGTGCTCGCCGATGAGCACCTGCGGGTGGCCGACCGGGTCTGGGCCGCGGGGGACGTCTGCTCGTGGCTCGACCGGGACGGCGTACGACGGCGCCGGGAGAACCGTACGAACGCCGCGGAGCAAGGGCTGCTCGTCGCGCGCAACGTGCTGGCGACTGAACGCGGCGCGGAGCTCGGCCGGATGAGCACGCCGAGCTACTTCTGGACCGAGCAGCACGGCCGGTCGCTCCACGTCGTCGGCGATCCCGGATCCGCGGATCGGATCGAGGTCGACGGCACGCTGGACGGGCCGTCGCTCCTGGTCGACTACTACGCCGGGTCGGTGCTGACCGGGTCGCTCTCCGTCGCCCGGCCACGAGACTTCCGCGAGCGCCAGCGCGCGCTGCGCGCTCGCTGAGCCCGCTTCATCGCACGACGGCGCCGCCGGCCATCAGCAGGGTCTCGCCGGTCATGAACGGGAAGCGGTCCTCGCCGCCGAGGAGCCAGACGGCGTCGGCGATCTCGTCCGGCTCGGCCACCCGGCCGAGGGGGATCCGCTCCTCGAACTCCGCGATCCGGCCCATCGCCTCGGTGCCGGGAGTGCGCACCATGCCGGGTGCCAGCGCGTTCACTCGGATTCCGGAGCCGGCGAGGTCGAGCGCCGCCGATCGCGTCAACGACACGACGGCCGCCTTCGCGGCGCCGTAGAGCACCTGCCAGGAGAGGCCGACGAAGGCTCCCGACGATGCGAAATTCACGATCCGCCCGCCACCGAGGGCACGCATCGGCGGGGTGATCGCGCGGATCATGTTCAACGTGCCGAGCACGTTCACGTCGAAGATGTTGCGGTACCGCTCCAGATCGAAGTCCTCGATCCCGGTCGTCGGGTAGACGCCGGCGACGTTGGCACAGCAGGCGAGCTCGCCCGCGTCCCGCGCGACCGTGACCAGCTCCTCGGCGTGAGCCGGGTCCGCGACCGATCCCTGCACCGGCCGGAAGCTCGGGCCCAGATCCGCCGCCACGCTGGCCAGCGATGTCGCGTCGATGTCGCCTCCTATGACGTCCCATCCTTCGGCGACGAACCGGGTGGCGACCGCGCGGCCGATCCCGCGCCCGGCTCCGGTGACGATCACTGCTGACAATTGGACGCCTCCGTACTAGGGTATTCAATATCACCATTATGCCAGTTTGGAGATACGGATGGCAACGTGCCCGGCTCTGCCCGTCGTCCCGCCCGACGGGCGCCCCTTCGATCTGCCGGTGGGCCTCGACGACCTGAGAGCGATCGCGCCGGTCGTCAGGGTCGACATCGGCGGCGATGCCCCGGTGTGGCTGATCACGCGGTACGCCGAGGCGCGCGCGGTCCTCGCAGACCCGCGGTTCAGCTCGGACATCACCCGGCCCGGATTCCCGGTCGCGGGTCTTCCGGGCACCGCGACCCCGAGCGCCGCGCTCCGCATGGTGAGGAGGGACGCGCCCGACCACAGCCGGCTGCGCCGTCTCACGACCGGTGACTTCACGGTCAGGCGCGCGGCGGAGTGGAGCACCGCGATCGAGGAGATCGTGGCGTCCCGCCTCGACGCCGTCCGGACGGTGGGGCCCGGCGTCGATCTGGTCGCCGAGTTCGCCCTGCCGGTTCCGTCGCTGGTGATCAGCGCGCTGCTCGGCGTACCGGAGGAGCACCTCGGCTTCTTCCAGGAGCGGTCCGCGGTGATGGTCGCCAACACGGCTCCGCCCGACGTGGTGGTCCGGGCGCAACGGGAGCTCGAGGCGCTCATCAGCGACCTCGTCGACCGCCGTCGACGCGAGCCGGGTCCTGACGTGCTCTCGCGCCTGGTCGTCGAGGACCTGGCGGGCGGGGCCCTGGAGGAGGATGAGCTCGTCTCCTATGCGGTCTTCCTCCTCGCGGCGGGCCACGAGACGACCGCCAGCATGATCGGCCTGAGCGCCTACTCCCTGATGCGCCGGCCCGACCTGCTGCCCACGCTCTTCGCCGGCGGCATGCCGGGGCGTCGTCTCGTCGACGAGTTGCTGCGGGTGCACTCGATCACGCGCCTCGGCCCGCGACGGGTGGCCACCGAGCCGGTGATCGTGGCGGGCACGGAGATCTCTCCCGGGGAGGGAGTCGTCATCGCGATGGTGGCCGCCAATCGGGATCCGGAGACGTACGCCGATCCCGAGGTCGTCGACCCGGCCCGAGGCGTCGGCCACCTGGCCTTCGGCTTCGGTCCCCATCAGTGCCTGGGCCAGAACCTCGCGCGACTCGAGCTGCAGATCGCGCTCAGCGCCTTGTTCGCCGGTCTCCCGGGCCTTGCGCCGCTTCGGGACGAGCAGGAGCTGATCCTGCGCGAGGACTACGCCAGCTATGGGCTCGCGAGCCTGCCCGTCACGTGGGCCACTGGACAAAACTAGTTACAAATATAATGATGATATTGTTTCTCAACAATAGGAGGTCTGATGCTTCGCTCCCCATCGACCAGGTCGCGGCTCCTTGCGGCGCTTCTGGCCGTCGTGGTCATGGCGACGGCCGGCTGCTCGGGGTCCGATGACTCCGAGGAGTCGTCCACGCCGTCGATCAAGGTCAACGAGTTCCCCGGCACGCTGTTCAGCCTGCCGCTGCACGTTGCCATCGAGAAGGGCTTCTTCGAGGAGGCGGGAGTGAGCGTCGAGACGGTGCCGACGAAGGACGGGCCGACCGCCGTCGCGGCGATCGTCAGCGGCGACCTCGACCTCGCCAGCAACTCGACGGAGGCCTGGCTGCCGCTGATCGCGGACCAGGGCCGGAAGTTCCAGGCGGCGTCGAACCTGATCAACAGCCGGCAGATGGCGATCGTGGTCAAGAACGGCTCGCCGATCCCGCACGCCGGGCAGTACCCGGACGCCGTGGAGGACCTCGAGGGCATGACCGTCGGCGTCGCGGCACTCGGTGGCGTGCCGCAGCGGATCATCGAGTCGCTGATGGCCGAGGCCGGGATGTCCAAGGACGCGGTCGAGTTCGTGGCGGTGGGCGCCGCCGCGGTGGCGTTGCCCGCGCTGGAGCAGGGCCAGGTCGACGCGCTGGCGGCGTACGAGCCGGCGGCCACGCAGGCCGTCGACATCAAGAAGATCGCGACCATGCTCCTGGACCTGCGGACGCAGGGACCCGAGGAGCTGCGGCAGTACTCCTCGAACGCCTACGTCGGCAAGACGTCGACGCTCGACGCCAAGCCGGAGGCCATGGAGGCGTTCCGGGAGGGCCTGCAGGCGGGCATCGACTTCCTCAACTCCGGTGCCGACCGGGACGAGGCGGTCAGCCTGACGGCGGACTATCTGCAGGCGGATCCGTCGGTGGCCACTCTGCTGCTGGACCGCAACGCTCAGTTCTACACGACGGAGTTCAACGAGGAGCAGATCGCCAACGTGGAGAGCTTCCTGCACTCGGCGGGTCTGATGAAGGGCAGCGTCAGCCTCGACGACTTCGTTTGGAAGCGGTCATGACGTCCGCCCCCACCCTCGTCGGATGCCGAAACCCCTAGGGCTCGGCCGCGGCCGGCCGGGGCGGAGACGTCCCGACCGGCCGTGGGGTCCGCCCGGCGAGCCGCCGGACTACCGATTCTCCCTGGCGCACGAGCGCACCTTCCCGGCCCGGACCGCGGCCAGGCCGCGCGCCGCGCACGCAGACCACCATCAGCGCGACCGCGGCGATGGCGAACAGCGCCGGCGCACCGGGCCCCAGGTGCACCGAGACTCGGACGGCGTCGTGGGCCGGTACTCGCGACGACCGCCGCCGTCGTTCTCCTGGCGATCTCGGCCGGGGTGATGATTGCCCTAGGGGCGCTTGCACTCCACGCCGATTCCTGATAATCAATAGTAGGTATCAACGAGGCAAGGGAGAGACGGCATGTCCATGCGCGGACTGTGGTTCGAGGAGTTCGAGGAGGGCGCGCACTACCGGCACTCGCTGACCCGGACCATCACCGAGATGGACAACGTCATGTTCACCTCGCTGACGATGAACCTCGCCCCGATCCATCTCGACGCGGAGTACTGCAAGGGCACTATCCACGGCGAGCGCATCCTGAACAGCCTGTTCACGATGGCCCTGATCGGCGCCTTCCACGTGCCCGAGCTCACCATGGGCACCACCTTGGGCAACCTCGGCTACGACAAGGTGCGCTTCCCCAGGCCGGTGCTCCACGGAGACACCCTGCGGGGCGAGACCACGATCCTGCGCAAGCGCGAGTCGGAGAGCCGCACGGACGCCGGGATCGTGTGGTTCGAGCACACCGGCTTCAACCAGCGCGGCGAGGTCGTGCTGGAGATGACCCGGGTCGGACTGATGGCCAAGCGACCCGCCGAGGAGGCGTGATGAGCACTCTGCAGAACCTGATCGACGGCGTCTGGGTCGACGGCGAAGGCCCGGCCCTCGCCTCTCTCAATCCCGCCACCGAGGAGCCCGTCGCCCGCTTCGCCTCGGCCTCTCCCGCGCAGGTGGATCGCGCCGTCGCGGCCGCGTCCAGGACGTTCCGCTCCGGCGTGTGGGCCGGCGCCGACCCGAAGACGCGGGCCGAGGCGCTGCGTGAGGTCGCCGCGAGGATCGAGTCCCGTGAGCAGGAGCTCGCCGAGCTGGTGACCGCCGAGGTCGGTACGCCGATCTCGCAGAGCCTGGCTCTCCAGGTCCGCGGCCCGATCGGGATCTTCCGCTGGTACGCCGACATGGCCGAGCGCGGCCCGCGTGGTGGCTACGAGGAGGTGCTGCCGCCCGGCGGTCCCAGTGGCGCGATGCAGGGCTTCCTGCGCTACGAGCCCCAAGGAGTCGTGGCCGCGCTCACGCCGTACAACTTCCCGTACAACATGGCCGCCTGGAAGCTGGGCGGTGCGCTCGCCTCGGGCTGCTCGACGGTGCTGCTGCCCTCCGACAAGGCGTCGGCGGCGACGGAGGCGCTGATCCGGATCATCGACGAGCTCGGCATCCCCGACGGGGTGGTGAACCTCGTCCTCGGTGGTGGTGACGTGGGTGCCGCCCTGGTGTCGCACCGCGATGTCGACATGGTCACCTTCACCGGCTCGGACGGTGTGGGCCGGAAGATCCTCGCGGTGCGACACCAGGGCGGCACCCACGTCACCACCACCGAGGACGAGGTT
>CAZTHV010000151.1:0-2700 GCA_964613165.1 uncultured Marmoricola sp. | reverse complement strand
GTGGGCCGGAAGATCCTCGCGGCTGCCGCGGACGGCATCAAGCGCGTCGTGCTGGAGCTGGGCGGCAAGAACCCGAACATCCTGCTGCCGGGGGCGGACATCGACGCGCTCGTCGAGGCGACGGCGCTCCGGTTCGCCAGCAACGCGGGCCAGAAGTGCGGTTCGACCACGCGGATCTTCGTGCACTCCGGCGATGCCGAGCGGTTCACCACGGCGGCCGCGGCCGCTCTGGCCGCGCTCCCGGTCACCGATCCGATGCGACCCGAGACCGTGGTCGGGCCGCTGATCAGCGCCGAGCACCGGTCCTTCGTCGAGGCGCAGATCGCGGCGGCCGTGGACCGGGGCGGCAGCGTCCACGTCGGCGGTGATCGACCGGACGTCCCGACGGGCTACTACGTCAATCCCACGTTGATCTCGGGCCTGTCCAACGACGACCCGATCAACACCGTCGAGTTGTTCGCGCCGGTGGCGGCCGTCCAGGTGTACGAGACCGTGGAGGAGGCGATCGAGCTCGCGAACGCCAGTGAGTACGGCTTGAACGCGACCGTCTACGGACCGTTCGACGACGCTCTCGAGGTGGCCCGCCGGATCCGCAGTGGCAGTGTGGCGATCAACACTGGGGGTGGTCAGCGGCCGGATGCGCCGTGGGGCGGCTTTGGCCTCAGCGGCCTGGGCCGCGAGCTGGGGGAGGACGGCTTCGCGGCGTTCTTCGAGGTCAAGCACGTCCAGTGGGAAGGGGCCTGATGGCTCCGGACCCGCGCGTTCTCTTCGCGCCGTCGTCGGTCGCGGTGATCGGTGCGTCGGCGAACGAGTCCGGTCACGCCGGGCGCGCGCTGAGCAACCTGATCCGCACCGGCTTCCCCGGCGCCATCATCCCGGTCAACCCGAAGTACGACGAGCTGCTCGGCCTGCCCTGCTTCCCCGACGTGGCCTCGATCCCCGATCCACCGGACGTGGCCTACGTGCTGCGTCCGGCTGCGGACGCGGTGGCAGAGGTGCGTGCCGCGGGAGCCGCGGGGGTCAAGCTCGCGGTGGTGTGCTCCAGCGGGTTCGCCGAGATCGGCAGCGATGGGAGCTCCCTGGAGGAGGAGCTCCGAGCGGCGGTGGAGGAGACCGGCATCCGGGTGATCGGTCCCAACTGCATCGGCGTCATCAGCCCATCCGGCAGGTACGTCGGCGCGCCGACGTACAACATCACCTACGACCAGAAGCCCGGCGGCGTCGCCGTGCTCAGCCACAGCGGCGGCATGGCCGTCACCGTCTTCAACCGCGCCCAGACAGCGGGCGTCGGCGTCCACTCCGTGGTGAGTCTGGGCAACGAGGTCGACCTCACGATGGCCGTGCTCCTCGAGGCGCTGGTCGCCGAGGAGGACGTGCACACGATCGCCCTCGTCGTCGAGCAGCTGCGCGAGCCTGCGCGCTTCGCCTCGGCCGCCCGTGCGGCGCGGATTGCCGGCAAGCGCATCGTCGCCCTGAAGAACGGCCGCTCCGAGGCAGGAGCCTCGGCGGTCACCGGTCATACCGGCGCTCTTGCCGGTGATGCCGCAGTCTTCTCCACCGTCATGCGCGACCTCGGGATCCTCGAGGCGGAGTCGGTCGACCAGCTGGTCGACACCGTCCACCTTCTCTCGGTGCTGCCCGACGGTGCCGCCGGCCGGCGGCTCGGCGTGGTCTCGCCCTCGGGTGGCGAGACGGTCTATGTCGCCGACCAGGCAGGTGGTCATGGGATCGTGCTGCCTCCTCTCGACGAGGAGCTCGCTGCCGAGATCAAGGAGTGGATGCCGCTCGGGAACCCGGCCAATCCGCTCGACCTGACCGGCAAGATCATCGGCGACTCCTCCCTCCTCACCAAGGTCCTCGATGCGCTCGGCACTCAGGAGGACGTGGATCTGCTGCTGGTCTGCCTGGCGACGTGGGGGCCGTACGACGCCGATGCGATCCTGTCGCAGGTGATCGCGTCGGCTCATGCGGCGCAGACTCCTGTGGTGTTCTCGGCCTGGGACGCCGGCGCCATGACCGATCGGGTGGTGGCGTTGCTGAGCGAGTCCGGCCTCCCGTGGTTCCCGTCGCCGGACCGGGCACTCGCGGCGATCGCGCTGGCCTCCCGCGAGCTGCCGGAGCGTCCGCCGGTCGACGACTCCCTGCTGATCACGGCCGAAGAGCCCGAAGGCATGCTGGGCCCGTGGGCCGAGCAGGAGGCGGCCGCGCTGCTCGGCCGCGCCGGGATCCCGGTCGCCCGGGTCCAGGTCGTCGACAGTCCGGCGCGGGCGGCCGCTCTCGCCGCCGAGTGGGGCGTCGAGGTCGTGCTCAAGCTGGATGCCCCCGAGGTCGTGCACAAGAGCGAGCTGGGGCTCGTCGAGGTCGATCTGCCGACACCGGAGGCGATCGTCGCGGGCGCGGAGCGACTGCTGGCCCGTGCGGCCGAGCACGGTGTGAGCCATCGGGGCATCCTCGTCGCCGTCAAGGAGGAGGGCGCCGAGGTGATCGTGGGTGGCCTGCGCGATGCTGCCCACGGGCCGTTCGTCCTGGTTGGAGCGGGTGGTGTCTTGGCGGAGTACCTCAAGGACACGGCCCTCGTCTCCGCCCCTGCCTCACCGGAGACCGTCCGCGCCGCGCTGAGGTCGTTGTCGTCGTACCGCGTCCTGTCCGGCGTTCGCGGCCGTGCGCAGCTACGCCAACGTCCATCACCTGGTCTCCACG
>CAZTHV010000150.1:0-8237 GCA_964613165.1 uncultured Marmoricola sp. | reverse complement strand
CCACTCGATCCCCGACGCGCTCGCCGTGGCGATCCGCACCGGCGCCGGGCTGGCCCTGCACACCGGCGACTTCAAGATGGACCAGCTGCCGCTCGACGGCCGGATCACCGACCTGCGGGCATTCGCGCGGCTCGGCGAGGAGGGTGTCGACCTCTTCCTGTCGGACTCGACCAACGCCGAGGTCCCAGGCTTCACCACGTCGGAGAAGGACATCGCCCCGGTCCTGGACCGGGTCTTCCACCAGAGCAGCCAGCGGATCATCGTCGCCTGCTTCGCCTCTCACGTGCACCGCGTCCAGCAGGTGCTCGACGCCGCCGTCGAGCACGGCCGCAAGGTGGCCTATGTCGGCCGCTCGATGGTGCGCAACATGGGGATCGCCCGCGACCTGGGATACCTGGAGGTGCCGCCCGGCCTGATCGTGGACCCCAAGGCGCTGGCCGACTTGCCGGCTGAGCAGGTCGTGCTCATCTCGACCGGCTCCCAGGGTGAGCCGCTCTCCGCGCTGAGCCGGATCGCCCAGCGCAACCACGACCTGGTGCAGATCGAGCAGGGCGACACCGTCATCCTGGCCAGCAGCCTGATCCCCGGCAACGAGAACGCGGTCTACCGGGTGATCAACGGCCTGACCAGGCTCGGCGCCGACGTGGTGCACAAGGGCAACGCCCTGGTCCACGTCAGCGGTCA
Organism: uncultured Marmoricola sp.; assembly: GCA_964613165.1. Classification (GTDB taxonomy): domain Bacteria; phylum Actinomycetota; class Actinomycetes; order Propionibacteriales; family Nocardioidaceae; genus Marmoricola. The sequence continues at coordinate 7,553 of CAZTHV010000150.1, read as the reverse complement.
TGCCAGCGCCGGTGAGCTGCTCTACTGCTACAACATCCTGCGACCGCGCAACGTCGTGCCGGTGCACGGGGAGATCCGACACATGAAGGCCAACGCCGAGCTGGCGATCGCCTCGGGCGTGCCGGCCGAGCGTGTGCTGGTCGCCGAGGACGGAGTCGTGGTGGATCTGGTCGACGGCAAGGCCGGTGTCGTCGGCAAGGTCGAGTGCGGATACGTCTTCGTCGACGGCAGCTCGGTCGGGGACATCACCGAGAGCAGCCTCAAGGATCGCCGGATCCTCGGCGAGGAGGGCTTCATCTCGGTGGTCGTCGTGGTCGACGCGCAGAACCGCAAGGTACTCAGCGGCCCGGAGATCCACGCGCGTGGGTTCGTCGAGGACCAGGACGTCTTCGAGCCGATCCGCCAGCCGATCGTCGAGGCGCTGCAGCGGGCGCTCGCCGAGGGCGTGGACGACAGCTACCAGCTGCAGCAGACCATCCGCCGCGTGCTCGGCCGCTGGGTGAGCAACGCCCACCGGCGCCGGCCGATGATCGTCCCGGTGGTCCTGGAGGTCTAGCGTGGCGGCTGCGGAGAGGGAGCCGGCTGAGGACGGCGGGTTCGTCAGCTATGCCCAGTGGGGCATGGACTTCTTCGCCGACGCGATCAGCGAGGAGCGCCTGCTCGGCGCGGTGAACGACCTGGCCGGCCGCCCGATCGACTTCGGGCCGATCGGGGTCGGTCCCGGCAAGCTGGCCAAGGTGCGCGCCCACGGCGAGATCGGCGCTGCCGTGGCCGAGCCACGGTTCGGTGAGGAGATCGCCTACCGGGTCGAGCTGCCGGTGCGGCTGACCTTCGAGCTGAACCTCCAGGTCGAGACTCACGTCTTCCACGCGGAGCTGCGGGTCCCGCTGACGCTGACCGCCAAGGCCGCCCAGGACCTGCGCATCTACATCGACGTCACGCCGCCCACACCCGAGGAGGTGGAGGTGGTCGTACGCGCCGAGGGGTTCCGCGCCTCGATCATGCAGCGGGTGGCCGGAGTCGAGAGCGAGCTGCGGCGGTTCGTCTCGCGCTACATCACCCGAGAGATCACCAAGCCCGAGGTGGCGCGGGCCCGCACCATCGACGTGTCCGGCGCGATCGACCGCGCCTGGGACTCGATCGCACCCAAGCGCGCGGCGGAGACCGCGGCCGAGGACTTCAACGAGGCCCTGGAGTCCGAGATTCGCGAGAACCCGGACAACTATCTCGACCTATGAGCGAGTTCTGTCGTTTCCGGGGCTCACGCCCCCACTTGCGGCAAAATTCATCGCTGTGCGTACCGGACCTCCTAGACTCGCAGCGGCTAGCGTCGCGACGTCGGGAGCTGTGATGGACCACGAAGATCCGTCTCGCTCGGCCGGCGTGCGCCGGTTGGCCGAGCTGATGCGCCGGGTCAACTCCTCGACAGAGCCCGCCGAGGTCCTCGAGGAGATCGTCCACGGCGTCACCGAGGTCCTCGGGTTCGGCGTGGCCGCCGTGGCCCGCATCGAGGGCGACACCCTGGTGATGACCACGGTCTCCGGTCCCGAGCACGTCCGCCGGCAGATCATCGGCCGTCGCACGCCGGTCTCGGCGATCCTCGGCGAGTTCGCCCAGGCCGACGAGTGGGGACCGCTGCGCTTCGTGCCTCACGACCGGCTCTCGCCCGAAGCGGTCCAGTCCTGGTGGGTGCCCGAGCTGACCGTGAGCGACGAGCCCGACGCCTGGCACCCCCTGGACGCGCTGTATGCACCGCTCTACAGCGCCACGGGCGAGCTGCTGGGCAACATGTCGGTCGACCTGCCGCCGGGCAACAAGCGCCCCGACCCGCAGCTGCGCGAGCTGCTGGAGATGTTCGTGGTCCAGGCCGGCCTGGTGATGTCCAACGCCCAGCAGCGCGAGCGGCTGGCCGAGCAGGTGCGCCTGGCCGAGACGCTCCAGCTGGTCACCACCGCCGGCAACCCGCTCGATCCCGGCGCGATGCTCGACCGGGTGTCCCGGGTGGTCCTGGAGGGCTACCGGGCCAGCCAGGTCTACCTCCGCTACTTCGCCGAGGACGAGCGCGGCCGTACCCGCGCCCTCGGCTATCCCGAGAACGACGTGCTGACGCCCTCGGTCAGCCGGATGATGAGCAGCCTGGCCCGGCTCGCCCACGAGCAGGGACGCCCGCTGGTCGTCACCGCCGAGGGCCTGGACACCGGCGCGACGACCGATCCCGGCGGGGTACGCCGGATGCTGACCCGCACCGAGTCGAATCTGGTGGTGGCCGTGCCGCTGGCCGTCGGCAACGAGATGCTCGGCGGCCTGATGATGCTGCGCGCGCGAGGCGCGACCGCCATGACCGAGGCGGAGATCGACGTGCTGTCCGAGATCGGCCGCGAGCTCGGTCAGGTGGTGCTCAACAGCCGGGTCTACGACACCGAGCGCCGCCTGGTCGCCGAGCTGCAGGAGCTCGACCGCTACAAGGGTGAGCTGATCGCGACGATCTCCCACGAGCTCAAGACACCGCTCACCTCGATCATCGGGCACACCGAGCTGCTGGTGGACCTGGAGACCGAGATCCAGTCGGTGGCGGCCATCGCGCGCAACGCCGAGCGGCTCAACCGCCTCGTCGACAGCCTGCTGAACTACTCCCGGGTCCAGGACAAGCGAGAGTACCTGCGGACGCCGGTCGATCTGGTCTCGCTCTGCGAGAACACGATGGACCTGCTGGCGATGCAGGTGGACCAGGGTGGCCTGAGGATGCGGCTGGAGCACCCGGAGGACCCGGTGCTGGTCCGCGGGGACGCCGAGGAGCTGGCCCGCGTGGTCGACAACATCGTCGGCAACGCGGTCAAGTACACCCCGACCGGTGGCCGGATCGACGTCACCGTACGCCGCGACGACCGGTTCGCGGAGGTGGTCTGCGCAGACACCGGCATCGGCATCTCGCTGCTGGACCAGACCCATCTCTTCTCGGCGTTCAGCCGCTCCAGCAACCCCGAGGCGCTCTCGATGCCGGGGAGCGGCCTCGGCCTGGCCATCTCCCGCCGGATCACCGAGACCCACGGCGGCTACATCCTGGTCGACTCCGCTCTTGGTCAGGGCAGCACCTTCCGGGTGCGTCTGCCCGTCTACACCTCCTGAGGCACGCCCTAGCGAACCGTCCGCAAGGGACTGCCGAGGTCGAGGACGGCGTCGAGGCGCTCCAGCGCGACCCCGTCGTGGGTCACCCAGACGACGCCGCGTCTCTCGTCGGGCCCCTCGCCGGCCGACCGGGCGCGCAGCAGCGTGGCGCTGACCTCCCGCGCGGTGTCGGAGTCCAGGTGCGCGGTCGGCTCGTCGAGCACCAGCACCTCGGGATCCAGCAGGAGCGCCCGGGCGATGCCCAGGCGGGCGCGCTCGCCGCCCGAGACGCTCGCGGCGCCGTCGCCCAGGAGTGTGTCCAGGCCGTGGGGGAGCGCGTCGTGCCAGCCGGCCAGCCCGGCACCGGCCAGTGCGTCGAGGAGCGCGGCGTCGGTGGCGCCGGGGCGCGCGAGCCGGAGGTTCTCGCGCAGGGAGGAGCCGAAGACGTACGGGTCGTCGTCGACCAGGCCGACGTGCCGGCGTACCTCCGCCGAGCCGAGCAGGGCTGCGTCCGTCCCGCCGAGCAGGTAGTGGCCGGCTGCCGGCGCCAGGTAGCGGACCAGGAGCGCCACGATCGTGGACTTGCCGCACCCGGACGGCCCGACCACCCCGAGCGAGCCGCCCGCCTCGAGCCTCAGGCTCAGTCCCTCCAGGACCGGTCGGTCCCAGCCGACCGCGACGTCCTCCAGGCACAGCCCGACCGGGGCCTCCGCGAGCGGGGCGGGACGGTCGGGCTCGGTCACCGCCGGGGGCGTCCGCTCGAGCATGGCGAGCCGTTCGCGGGCGGCGCGGGTGCGCACGGACAGCGCGGCCGCCTCGGGCAGGGCCAGCAGCACCTCCGCAAGTGCCAGCGGGACCAGCAGCAGGAGCGCCGCCATCGGCCCGGACAGTGAGCCTCCGGTCAGCGCCGCCGCCACCGCCGGGGCCACTGTCACGACCCCGAGACCGCAGGCCAGGACCACGGCCGCACGGCCGGCGGCCAGCGCACGGGCCGAGCCACGAGCCGACGCGACCAGGGCCCGACCGCGGTCGCGGAGACGCTCGATCGCGGCGTCGTCTGCGCCCCACAGCACCAGTTGACGCGCCGAGTCGAGGCCGGCCACGACCTCGGTGGCGACACCGGCCCGCGCGGCCACGAACCCTCGCTCGGCCCGGGCGGCGCCGGCCCGGGCGAGCGCGGCCGGGGCGAGTCCGCCGGCGACGACGACCAGGCCGATCACGACTGCCGCGGTGGGATCGAGCGCGAGCGCCACCGCGACACAGGCCACCGCGGCGACCATCCACACCTGGATCGGCTGGCGCACGCGCAGCTGCTCGTCGAGCTGGGTGTCGACGTCGTCGACCACGGAGGTGAGCAGGTCGCCCCGCCGCCGCCCGAGACGCGCCGGGGCGAGTGGGACCAGCAGGTCGTAGACGCGTGCTCGGTTGACCGCCAGCAGTCGCAGGGCCACGTCGTGCGAGGCCAGCCGTTCGGCGTAGCGCAGCACCGGGCGGGCCAGCCCGAAGGTGCGGACCCCGACGATCGCGACCATCAGGTAGAGGATCGGTGGATGCTCGGCGGCGCGCACGATCAGCCACCCGGCCGTCGCGGTCAGCGCGATCCCCGACAGCGAGGACAGGGTGCCGAGTGCGGTCGCCAGAGCGAGCCGCGAGCGGGCACGTCGTACGGGCTCCGGCGGAGCGTCCGCGGAGGGTACGGCGGTCCGGGCGGCTGGCCGAGTTGCATGCCGGGCCGGCTGCCCGGCATCGCCGGTGATCGGCACGGGCGGCGTCAGCTCGATGATCTGGTCCGCCGCGGCAAGCACGGCCGGTCGGTGTGCGACCACGACGACGGTGGCGTGCTCGGCCAGCCGGCGCAGGATCGCCAGCAGGACCTGCTCGGTCTCGGCGTCCAGGTGCGCGGTCGGCTCGTCGAGCACGACGTAGGGCCGGTTGGCCAGCACCACCCGGGCCAGCGCCAGCCGGGCCCGCTGCCCGGCGGAGAGCCCGGTCCCGTCCTCGCCGAGCGGGGTGTCGAGCCCGGCGGGCAGGGAGCCGACGTGCTCGCCGAGTCGCACCGCGGACAGCGCCTGCCACAGCCGGACGTCCTCGGCGCCGGGCAGGGCCACGCGCAGGTTGTCGCCGATGGTGCCGGCAGTCAGCCAGGGGCGCTGTGGGACCTGGGCGACCAGCTCCCGCCAGCGGACGACGTCGATCGGCTCGCCGGCCAGGGTGATGGAGCCCGACAGGACCTCACCGGGCGGGAGCTCGCCGAGCAGCGCCTGCACCAGGGTGGACTTGCCGCACCCGGACGGCCCGGCGATCGCGGTGAGGCCGGGCGCTGCGATGGTGGCCTCGTCCAGGCGTAGCGCCGGTGTGGTCCGTCCCGGGTAGGTGGCCTCCAGGCCTTCGATGTGGATCGGGACCGGATCGACACGGTCGTCGGGTGTCGCCGCCGGGGGAGCCGCCGAGGAGTGGCCCACCTCGTCGAGGAGCGCGGTGATCTCCTCGAAGGTCGCCACGCCCTCCGCCGCGGAGTGGAACTCGGCGCCGACGCGGCGCAGCGGCCAGTACGCCTCGGGTGCCAGCAGCAGCACCACCAGGGCGGTCCGCAGGTCCAGGCTGTCGGAGGCCAGTCGCAGCCCGACGCTCACCGCCACCAGGGCGACCGAGAGCGTGGCGATCAGCTCGAGCGCGCCGCTGGAGACGAACGCGAGCCGCAGCGTGTCCATGGTCGCGCGGCGGTAGCGGTCGGTCACCGCGCGGATCCGCCCGGACTGCGCCTCGGCCCGGTTGAACGCGACCAAGGTGGGGAGGCCGCGCACGACGTCGAGGAAGTGCCCGGCCAGGAGCGCGAGGGTGCGGTACTGGCGGCCGGCCCGGTCCTGGGTGGCCAGGCCGATCAGCGCGGCGAATACCGGCACGAGCGGCACGGTGAGCAGCACGATCACGCCGGCCCAGAGATCCTGGACCAGGATCGCCAGGACGGTCAGCGCGGGCAGCACCGCGGCGAGGACGAGCGCCGGGAGGTAGCGGGTGAGGTAGGGCTCGACGGCGGCGACGCCACGGGTCGCGAGCAGGCCGAGCTCGCCGGCCCGGCGGCCGGACAGTGCGATCACGCCGAGGTCGAGGCTCGCACGCATGACCTGAGCCCGCAGCCCGGTGGTGACCACGCCGGCGGCACGGTCGGCGGCGAGGTCGCCGCCCGCCGTCACGAGCGCGCGGAGGACGGTGATCGTGGCCAGGGCGTACGCCGCCGCGTGCCAGCCGCTCCCCGCCGGGTCGGCGACCAGCCGGGCCACCAGGGCGGCGACCGCGAACGCCTGCCCGACCACCAGGGCACCGTTGACCACGCCCGCGAGCACCACTCCGGTGAGTGGCAGCCGAGCCGGGGTCAGGTGCGGCAGCACTCGGGAATCGAGGGGCTTCATCGTCGCCTCAGGCCTCGACCGGCTCCGCCGCGGGCGTGGGGATGTGCAAGGTGGAGATCCGTTGGCGGAACACCCAGTAGGTCCAGGCCTGGTAGACCAGCACCACCGGGGTGAAGATCGCCGCCACCCAGGTCATCACCGTCAGCGTGTAGTGCGTCGCCGCGGCCGTCGTGGTGGTCAGCGAGTAGGCCGGGTCGGTGCTCGACGGCATCACGTCGGGGAACAGCGCGATGAACAGTCCCGCGACCGCCAGGGCCAGCGTCACGAAGGTGCCGATGAACGCCCAGCCCTCGCGCCCCTTCCACGCCGCCGCGACGCCGCCCAGCAGTGCGACCGCGGCCAGCACGAAGGCGGCCGCAGACCCGGCATCGCCGGTCTTCGCCTGGGTCCAGACCAGGAAGACGACCGTCAGCACGGTGGCGATCAGGCCCAGCCGGACCGACAGCGCGTTGGCGCGCGCCCGGATCTCGCCATCGGTCTTCAGCGCGGTGTACATCGCGCCATGGGTGGCGAAGAGGGTGAGCGTGACCAGGCCGCCGAGCAGTCCGAACGGGTTGAGCAGGGTGAACAGGCTGCCGGTGAACTCCTTGTGCTCGTCGATCGGCACGCCGGCCACGATGTTGGCGAAGGCGACGCCCCACAGCAGCGCGGGCACGTAGGAGCCGACGATGAGGGCCAGGTCCCAGTTGCGCTTCCAGGATGCCTCGGGTCGCTTGGCGCGGTACTCGAAGGAGAGGCCGCGCACGATCAGCCCGAGCAGGATCAGCAGCAGCGGCAGGTAGAAGCCACTGAACAGGGTGGCGTACCACTCCGGGAAGGCTGCGAAGGTGGCCCCGCCCGCGACCAGCACCCAGACCTCGTTGCCGTCCCAGACCGGGCCGATCGAGTTGTACATCACCCGCCGCTCGTTGTCGTTGCGGGCCAGGACCGGCAGCAGCATGCCGACGCCGAAGTCGAAGCCCTCGAGGGTGAAGTAGCCGATCCAGAGGACCGCGATGAGGATGAACCAGACGGTGGTGAGCTCCATGATCCACGTCC
>CAZTHV010000149.1:4261-8254 GCA_964613165.1 uncultured Marmoricola sp. | reverse complement strand
CGCCGCCGAAGACGGTACGACTGCGCAGGCCGGTCGCGGCGGCGAGCGGCGCCAGGGCCGCGTCGATCTGGCTGACCAGCTCACGGGTCGGCGCGAGGATCAGCGCCCGGGGGCGCTTCGGCGTACGGCGGGAGTCGGAGGCCGAGAGACGGGCCACCAGCGGGAGCAGGAAGGCATAGGTCTTGCCGGAGCCGGTCCGGCCGCGGCCGAGCACGTCACGCCCGGCGAGGGAGTCCGGCAGCGTTGCTGCCTGGATCGGAGTGGGAATGGTGATGCCGGCGCCGGCGAGAATCTCGTCGAGGCGTGCGGGCACACCGAGGTCGGTGAAGGACATGGGAGGTTCGCTGTCTGTGTGAGTGTCTCACCACAGGCCGTGACATTCGCGTCACTGAAGCTACGGACGGCGCGGAGCTTGCAAGGCTGCGACGCGCCCTCGGGATCGAGGCGAGACGGGACGATTCCGATGCGTTCACTCTAGTGCACCCGCCCCGAATTCTCCGCATCGGCACCACCACCGACATCTCGGCACGCACGGCAGACTGGCGGAGTGGAGAAGGCGGAGATCGTGGCGGCGCTGCGGGACGCGGGGTGCGTGTACGCCGAGGAGGAGGCGGCGCTGATCCTCGGCGACCCGCGATCACCCGAAGAGCTGATCGCGCGGAGAGTGGCCGGCGAGCCGCTCGAGCTGGTGCTCGGCTGGGCGGAGTTCCGGGGGCTGCGGATCGCGGTGAGCCCGGGGGTGTTCGTCCCGCGGCGGCGTACCGAGTTCCTGGCCGGCCTGGCGATCCAGCACGTGGGAGCGGTCTGCGTCGACCTGTGCTGCGGCAGTGGGGCGATCGCCGCGGCGGTGCTGGCGGAGGCTCCCGCGACGGTCGTGCACGCCGCCGACATCGACCCGGTCGCGGTGGCCTGCGCCCGGCGGAACCTCCCCGAGGGCAGCGTCCACCAGGGCGACCTCTTCGAGGCGCTGCCGCCGGCGCTGGCCGGGAGGATCGACGTGCTGGTGGCGAACACGCCCTACGTGCCGAGTACCGAGATCGGGCTGATGCCGGCAGAGGCGCGTGACTGGGAGCCCCTGGCCACCCTCGACGGCGGACCCGACGGCCTGCGGCTGCTGCGCCGGATCGCCCACGGCGCAAGGGATTGGCTGACCCCGGGCGGGGTGCTGTTGATCGAGGTCAGCGAGCGTCAGCTGCCGCCGGCGCGGGCGGCGTACGACGAGGCGGGTCTGGAGCCGGGCGAGGCCCAGGACGAGGACTCCGGGGCGGCGGTCGTCATCGGCCGGCGACGGGTTGCCTGAGACGACGACCCGGCGCATGGTGAAGACATGCAGGCGAAGACTGGTGACCACCTGGTGGTCGAGGGCAAGGTCGTCGGCGCCCAGCGCAAGGAGGGCGAGATCATCGAGGTCCAGGGACCGGACGGACAGCCGCCGTACCTCGTGCGGTGGGCGGACGGACACGAGGGACTGACCTTCCCCGGTCCGGACGCGCACATCGTGCCTCGGGGCTGACCGGCGCCCGTCAGCGGTCGAGTCAGCGGCCGGCCCGCTCCTCGTAGTCCGCCCGGGCGGCGTGGTCGAACTCGGTGAACACGGCGTCGAGTCCGGCCCGGCGGCCTATCCAGCGGCGCATGCGCGTCGGGGTGAGCGCCCACTGCGCGCCGGCGAGTCCGAGCCGGCGCGGCACCGTGGCGACCGAGCGGTGCCGCCTCATCAGGGACACCACGGCAGCGGCCACCCGCTCGGGCTCGATCGCCGGACTCAGCGCCGGCGAGGTGGTGCCGTCGATGAGACCGGTGTTGGTGAAGGACGGCAGCACGGCGGCAACCCGTACGCCGGTGCCGGTGAGCTCGGCGTCCAGCGCGTCGGTGAAGGCGAGCACGCCGGCCTTGGTGGCGCTGTAGACGGCCGACCCGGGCGTGGCGATCCGGCCCGCCAGCGAGGCGATGTTGACGATCTGACCGCCACCGGCGGCGACCATCCGGGGCGCCACCTCGTGGCAGCCGAGGACGACGCCACGCAGGTTGACGTCGAGCTGCTTCAGCTGGGCGTCCAGCGGTGACTCCAGATGCCGGCCGATGACCATGATCCCGGCGTTGTTGACCAGTCCGTCGATCCGGCCGTGCTCCGCCACGACCTTGTCGAGGAAGCCGGCGAACGACTCCCGCGAGGTGACGTCGAGGGGCAGGCCGAGACCGTCGTACGCCCGCGCCGACTCCGCCGCGAGACCGGCGTCGAGGTCGCCCACGGTGACCCGTGCTCCCGCCGCCGCCAGGGCCTTGGCCGCGGCCTCGCCGATCCCCCGCGCGCCGCCACTGATCGCGACGACCTTGCCCTGCAGAGCTGTCATGACCCGGCTCCCTCCCGCGCGAAGGCACCGGCGGGGATCGGATGCATGCGCCAGTGCGCGGGCAGCCGGCGGTAGACCGGGTCGAGCCGGCGGCAGATCGCGGCAAAGCGCTGGTAGCGCCGCTCTCGCGTGGCGTCCCACGGCAGTCCGAGGATCTCCCGGCCGCGCGGGGGCATGCCGCCGATGGTCAACGAGGAGCTGATCGCGTTGAGCGGTCGGCGGACCAGCGCCCACACCGGCCGCGGGATCCGCTTGGGCCGCGGCCAGCCCTTGGTCGCGTAGCCGACGCCGTACGTCGCGGTGCGGTGGGCGATCAGCTCCTCCTCGAGGATCCGCCGGAAGTAGGCCTCGAACTCCGGCCAGGTCCGCGGGATGCCGCGCGCGCTGACGCCGTACCGCTCGAACCAGGTCAGCGATTCGCCGATGATCTGGTCCCGCTCGGCATCGCCGAGCGGGCGGATGAAGGTGTCGGCCGCGGTGATCATGTGCTCGACGAAGCAGGCGTGCGCCCAGTAGTAGGTCTGCGGGTTGAGCGCGCTGTAGCGGGTGCCGTCGGGCAGGGTGCCCTTGATGTCACGGTGGTAGTCGCGGACCTCGTGTCCGACGCGGTGCCCGTCGGGACCATAGAGGGTCTTGTAGATGGGCGGGATGCTCCGCTCCAGGCGGGCGATCGTCTCCTCGAACCAGACCGAGTGGTCCTGCACGCCCTGGCCCAGCGAGGGCAGCATGTTCTGCAGGACGGCGGCACGCGGACCCAGCAGCGCCATCCGGCGGTCGCCGAAGAGGCGCCAGGTCAGCGAGTCCGGCCCCAGCGGACGGCCGCCCTCGGGGACGGTGGCATCGAGCTCTGCGTGCTGGGCGGTCGTCATGGCGCGATGATACATTGATACGGATCTGTCTCATCATCCCAGACGACGGCCCTTGGAGCACCCGTGACGACCACCGGCACCTCTGGCACCCAGACCCTGCCGACGCCCCGCGGCCCTCGTTTCGGGCTGATGCACCTGCTCCGGCTGCGCCGCGACCCGATCGGCTACAACGACACGCTCCGGGCGGCGTACGGCGACGTGATCCGGCTCGACGTCTTCGGCACCACGCTGTACGCCGCCTACGGGCTCGACGCCGCGGAGCAGGTGCTGATCAACCGCGACCGCACCTTCGCCAACGGGCCGGCCTGGTCGCACTTCATCGGGCCGTTCTTCCGCCGCGGGCTGATGCTGCTGGACTTCGACGAGCACCTGCACCACCGGCGCATCCTGCAGCACGCCTTCACCAACGACGCCCTGCGCCGCTACCACGCGATGATGGGACCGCACCTCCGCAGCGGCATCGCGCAGTGGGGCGGCCTGCCCGAGCCACGGATGCACGAGCTGTTCAAGGAGCTCACCCTCGACCTGGCCCTGGAGACCTTCGTCGGCGTCGACCTCACCCGCGCGGGACAGGATCGCCTCAACCGCGCGTTCATCGACGCGGTCCGGGCCGGCACCTCGGTGATCAGGCGGCGGGTGCCGGGCACGCCGTGGGCCAAGGGGCTCAAGGCCCGGGCGGTCCTGGAGGAATTCTTCCGCACCCACCTCCCGGAGAAGCGCCGGCAGGGCGGGGACGACCTGTTCGCGCAGCTCTGCGTGGCGCGGAGCGAGGA
>CAZTHV010000149.1:0-4251 GCA_964613165.1 uncultured Marmoricola sp. | reverse complement strand
AGTTCGGCGACGAGGACATCGTCAACCACATGATCTTCCTGCTGATGGCCGCCCACGACACGACGACCATCACGCTGAGCTCGATGGCCTACTACCTGGCCCGCTACCCCCAGTGGCAGGAGCGCGCGCAGGAGGAGTCGTTGGCGGCCGGGGAGGACCTCGACTACGACGGCGTCACCGGGCTGCGGACCTTGGACCTGGTGATGAAGGAGTCGCTGCGCCTGTGCGCGCCGGTGCCGTCGCTGCCCCGGGTCGCCGTCCGGGACACCGTGATCAACGGCTACGCCATCCCCGAGGGCGGGTTCGTCGCCGTCTCGCCGTACTACAACCACCACGACCCGGCGAACTGGTCGCGTCCCGAGGAGTTCGACCCCGAGCGCTTCACGGAGGAGCGCCGCGAGGACCACGCGCACCGGATGGCCTTCGAGCCGTTCGGCGGGGGCGTGCACAAGTGCATCGGCATGCACTTCGCGGGCATGCAGGTGCGCTCGATCTTCCACGAGCTGCTGCGCTCCTACCGTTGGTCGGTGCCCGCCGGCTACACCTGGCCACTCGACCTGGTCGCGCTGCCCTTCCCACGCGACCGGCTCCCGGTCCGCCTGGAGCGGGTGTCCGCGGCGAGGACCGGCACCGGGAGAATCGACGCGTGACCATCGCGATCCTCGACGCCGCACAGCGCGTCTTCGAGACGTACGGCGCCCGCCGGGCCACCGTGGAGGATGTCGCCCGCGCCGCCGGCGTCAGCCGGAGCACGCTCTATCGCGCCTACGCCAACAAGGACACGCTCCTGCAGGCGGTGCTCTACCGCCAGCTCGACGACTTCCTCACCGAGCTCGATCGGGTGGCCCGCGACCTGTCGCCCCGCGAGGCCGTCGTGGAGTGCTTCAGTCGCGGCATGGCGTTGACCCGGGAGATCCCGCTGCTCGCACGTCTCGTCGAGTCCGAGCCGGAGATCATCACCGGGGTCGGCGGCTCCTCGCACAGCTCGCTGGTGCTCGGCACCGCCCGCCAGGTCGCCCACACGCTGCGTCGCAGCGGCGCCACCATGCCCGAGGACGAGCTGCGCGTGGTCGCCGAGCTGATGCTCCGAGTCGCCTACACCTACCTGCTCAACCCGGCCGGCTCCCTGGACGCCACCGACGATGCCGCCGTGCGGGACTACGCCCGGCGATACCTCGCGCCGCTGGTCTCCTGAGCCGGCGGAGCTCTACGGACCGAGTACGCCCAGAGGGACGACGTGGACTCCGTCCTCGCGCGTGTAGGCCAGCGAGGTCCCGGTGACGACGACCAAGGAGGCCGGCCTGCGACCCACCCGGTCGGCCAGCCGGCGCAGCGACTTCGCGGCGCTGTCGATCCCGGACTCGCCGAGCTTGACCTCGATCCCGACCCACTCGCCGTCGCGGGTCTCCAGGACGTAGTCGACCTCCAGGCGTCCTTCGGCCTCCCGATAGTGGAAGCAGGAGGCGCCGGCGGCTTCGGCGTAGATGCGCACGTCGTGGGCGACCAGGCTCTCGAACAGGAAGCCTGCTGTCCGGAGATCCCCGACCATCCGCGAGGGCGACATCTGCAGGAGTGCCGCGGCCAGGGAAGGGTCGGCGAGCGACCTCTTGGGGGTCGTGGTGAGCCGCTTCGACGATCGCACCGAGGGGTCCCAGGCCGGGACCTCGTCGACGATCATCATCCGCCGCAGTGCTTCCAGATAGACCTGAGCGGTCTGGCGGGACGGCGCATCCGGCTGGTCGTCGGCTCGCCTCATGATGCTGCTGAGGTTGGCGGTCTGGGAGACCATCTGGGCGTACGCGTGCAGGAACCGCCGAACGAGCCGGGGATTCCTCGGGCCATCGGAGACCTCGGTGATGTCCTGCTCGACGATGACGTCGAGGTACCCGTCCAGGTAGGTCCTCGCGGCCCGCTCGTCAGCACCCACCAGCGCCGGCCAGCCACCGGCAGCGATGTGGTCGAGATAGTCAGGAACGGAGAGTGAGCTGTTGGCGGGAAGCAGGTCGTCCCCGTCGAGGAGGCCCACCACCGACACGCTCGGAGTGGTCGCCTGCTTCTCGACCAGGGTCATGGTCCGCATCCGCAACGTCCCGAAGCGCCCGGCCCCCGAGTGCCGTCGGATGTCGTCGTTCGGGGTCGCCGAGCCGGTGAGGATGAACTGCCCGGACAGTCCACGATCGTCCACGGCGCGGCGTACGGCGTCCCAGATCCGTGGAACACGCTGCCACTCGTCGAGGAGCCGCGGAGCCTTCCCGTCGAGCAGGAGGCGTGGATCGATCTCCGCACGTCGCTCGGCCTCGGGGTCGGTGTCGAGAAGGATCTCGCTCACCGACCGCCGGCGGGCCGTTGCGGTCTTCCCACAACCCTTCACGCCTTCGATGAGCACCGCACCCATGGCGTGAAGCTGGTCGCCGAGCACCCGATCGGCGAGGCGCGGCAGATAGGAGCGCCCCGCGGACGAGTCAGCCATCACGCCTCCGAATAGACATCAAGCACACTTCTCATTAGGCAGAATACACATTTCAGAGTAGACAGAAAACACGAACCTTCGTGATGGAGACTCACTGGAAGTCGCGGGAGGAGTGCCGCGCCTTGAGGGCGGCCCCGAAGGCGGGAGCGATGGTCTCCAGCGGGGAGAGCTTGTCGGCCACCAGGTTGGTGACCCCGTCGGAGCGCTCCAGCATGCCGCGGATCACCAGGCCGGCGGCGGTCCGGGCAAGACGGCGGTGACGCTTCCAGACCCCCGGCGAGCAGACCACGTTGAGCATGCCGGTCTCGTCCTCGAGGTTGAGGAAGGTGATCCCACTGGCGGTGCTCGGCCGCTGGCGGTGGGTGACCAGGCCGGCGACGTGCACCCGCCGGTCCGGCTCGTCCGTGAGCAGGTCGGCGACCGAGCGGATGCCGCCCATCCGCAGCACCGGGCGCAGGTGTGCCATCGGGTGCCCGGCCGGCGAGATCCGGGTGGCCCAGAGGTCGGCCAGGGTCAGGTCGACGGCATCCATGTCCGGCAGCGCCGGTGCCGCGACGACCGCGCCGGCGCCGGGCAGCTGGTCGTCGCGCTCGGTGAATCCCGCCTGCCACAGGGCCTCCCGGCGCGACAGCCCCCAGCTCTCGAACGCCCCGGCGGTGGCCAGCGCCTCGAGCTGGGTGGCATCGAGCCCGGCTCGCCGGGAGAGGTCGACCATGTCGGCGAACGGCTCCTCGCCACGAGCCGCGACGATCCGCTCCGCCACGTCCTTGCCGATGCCACGGACGTCGGCCAGCCCCAGCCGGACGGCGAACCCGCCGTCGCGCCGGTGGATCGTCGTCGGGTCGATGCCGTCCTCGTCGAACTCGGTCGGTGGACCGTCGTACGACGCGAGGCAGCCGGGCAGACCGCCGGAGGGGCCGGTCCGCTCCAGGCCGGCCTGCGCGCCGGAGGACCAGATGTCGGGCCGGAGCACCTCGACCCCATGGCGACGGGCGTCCTGCACCAGCGACTGCGGCGAGTAGAACCCCATCGGCTGCGAGCGCAGCAGCCCGGCCAGGAACGCCGCCGGGTAGTGCAGCTTGAACCACGAGCTGGCGTAGACGAGCAGCGCGAAGGAGAGCGCGTGGCTCTCCGCGAACCCGAAGTCGGCGAAGGAGAGGATCTGCTGGTAGATCCCGTCCGCCGGCCGGCCGGTGATGCCGCGCTTGGCCATCCCGGCGTACAGCGTCTTCCTGACCGACTCGATCCGCTCGACGCCTCGCTTGGAGCCCATCGCCCGGCGCAGCAGGTCGGCCTCCTCCGGTGAGCAGTCGCCGATCGCCCGCGCCATCGCCATCAGCTGCTCCTGGAAGAGCGGGACGCCGAGGGTGCGCTCCAGCACCGGCTCCAGGTGCTCGTGCAGATAGGTGATCTCCTCCCGCCCGGTCTTGCGGCGGATGTAGGGATGCACCGCGCCGCCCTGGATCGGGCCCGGCCGGATCAGCGCGATCTCGATGGCCAGGTCGTAGAACTCCCGTGGCCGCAGCCGGGGAAGCGTGCCGATCTGGGCGCGGCTCTCCACCTGGAAGACGCCGATCGAGTCGGCCCGGCAGAGCATGTCGTAGACGGCCGGCTCCTCCTTGGGCAGGTCCTGCAGCGTCCAGTGCTCGCCGAGATGCTCGCCGGCCAGGCGGATCATCTGGTCCAGCGCGCCGAGCATGCCCAGGCCGAGCAGGTCGAACTTCACCAGGCCGGCCGCGGCGCAGTCGTCCTTGTCCCACTGCAGCACGGTGCGGCCCTCC